>JABWBV010000175.1 GCA_013359445.1 Anaerolineales bacterium
CAACAACGCGTCGCCATCGCCCGCGCCCTCGCCAACGCCCCCCGCCTGATTCTCGCCGACGAACCCACCGGTGAACTCGACACGGAAACCTCCCTGGAAATTCTCGACTTGTTTCAGACGATTGTGAAAGCCCAAAACATTACCATGCTGATGGCAACACACGATAGTTTGGTGGATGAGTTTGTGGATGAGGTGTTGATGTTGCGGGATGGGAAGATTGAATAAAAACCTACGAAAAAAGATGCCGGGCGTTTGTATAAACGCCCGGCATCTTTTTTCGTCACTTTTTCCCTTTTTTCGCCGCTTTCGGCGGTAAATTCACCACATACTGATACGAGCGTTCGACCCATTCATCCAGTTGATCGGGATCGGCGAGCACGGCAGGAGGGATGCGAACGTATTCGCGCATGTCCATAAAGGCCTTGGTGTCGGGGAGTTGACGTAGTTCGGCACGGTCATCCTCATCGAACCGGAGATAGATGTCGCCCTGGCTGTCTTGGATGGCGAAAAAGTGTTCTTTGACCCACCCGCCGACGCCCCCAAACATTTTTTTGTAGGAGGTCAGTGGGCGAGATTGGAGAATTTTGAGAAATTGGGGTTTGATTTCTGTGGGCATAGTTTTTGAGTCTGCGTGTAGCCAGATAGATTTCAGGGATGATTTGTAAGAGTCTCTGTACGAGAATGGAAATTATTTTGCGTTTTTCCCTACTTCCACCATCCACTGATGAAACGGGAGTGCGATTTGAAAGAGTGCAAGACAACGGTCAATCAGATCGGACCGGTCAAGTTCAGCGGGGGTGAAGACGGGCGAACTGGCGTAAAGGGATTTGTGCTTGAGTAGTTCGCCGCGGGGATGATCGGCAGGGAATTCTTTCGGGACGGTTTTGAGCTTTTCACCCTGAATGGCGAAATGCCCGCTCAACTGCGCCAGCGCGGCCACCAACGCCTCGCCCTGCTCGTCGGCGACAGCGGCACGGTAGGCGGTCAGAAATTCTTTGGAGAATTCGTGACTCCCGACGTGCAAACTGCCTCCCTCGGGAAACACGCCGAAATACACGCCGGACGCCCGGTTTTTCTTGGACCCGCCCCAAAACCCAATGCCGAGCCAGTCTTTGTAGGGCGTTTTGTCCTTGCTGAATCGGATGTCCCGGTAAATCCGCATGATCGAACCCGATCCATTCGTGGCGGCATCGAATTGAATGTCCGGGGAAAGCGCCTGAAGCCGCGGGCCAAGTGTGAGAACGAATTCGACGGCGGGGTCTTGTACGGAGTTGATGTAATCGGTTTTGTGCGCTTCAAACCACGCTTTATAGTTGTTGGCCTGAATATCTTTGAAAAATTGAACTGCTTGGGGGGGAAAACCGGAAAAGGACATGGGGACTCCAAAAAGGGATGAAGGGAAAAACCTATTTTAAACGTGACGAGTGAAACATGATGCGTGAGTGGAAATTGATTGATTCACGAGTCACGTTTCACGCATCATTCATCTCCCGCAAATACAAAAACATCGGCAACCCAAACGACACCCCGATCAAAAACGTCCCCAAAATCGGGAGCCAAAGATAGGGCACGCGCGCTTTCCGCCCATCTTTGCCGATAAAAACGAGCAAGGCCAGCGCGGAGATGATCACATCCAGCCAGGCAAAGGCAGAGAGGCGCGAGCCGAGGATTTCGGCGAAGAGTAACGGAATGTTCACCCCGTGTTCCATGAGCCAGGGGATAAATTGGGCATAGGGGAGGATGAAACCGAGAATGGCGAGGGCGAGGTAAAGGGCTTTGGGTTTGAGCATATTGGTTCTCTGGGAGGTGTTATTCTACCATCGGTATGATAAGATCGCCTTGCACCCTCTCTAAAAAAGGACTCCCCATGCTCCCCCTCCCCCCCGATCCTCACCGCATCGCCTACGCCATTCGCCGCCGTGCGCTCGAACATACCATTGCTTGCAACGGCGGCTACCTCAGTCAAGCCGCCTCCTCCGCGGAAATCCTCGCCACCCTCTACACCCGGATCATGCACCTCGGCCCCAGCATCGCCCCGCCCGTGCCGCCCCCGTTTTCGGATGTGCCTGGCCCCGGTCGGCCCCACGTCACCGGCGCGGGGTACAACGGCCCCAAAGGCCCGGAATATGATCGATTCATCGTCAGCGCGGTGCATTATGCCGTCGCCATTTACATCACCCTTGTGGAAACCGGGCGGATGTCCCCCGAGGGGTTGGCGCAGTTCAACACGGACGGGAGCAGTGTGGAGATGATCGGGGCGGAACATTCGCCGGGGCATGAGGTCACCGCGGGGTCGTTGGGGCAGGCGCTCAGTCAAGCGGCGGGGATTGCGTTTGCCCGCAAGCGGCGCGGCGACACGGGGCGGGTGTGGGTGTTCATGTCCGATGGCGAATTCCAGATCGGGCAGGTGTGGGAGGCGTTTCAGACGTTGGCGTTTCATCGGCTGGATAATGTCGGGGTGTACGTGGATGTCAACGGCCAGCAATGTGACGGCACAATGGACACGGTCATGGACATCGAACCCCTCCAGCAAAAGCTCGAAGCGTTCGGTGCGCGGGTCTGCCGGGTAGACGCCCACGACGTGGACGCCCTCGCTCGCCCCGCCGAACTCCCCCCCGACGGGCGTCCGCTTGTCGTCCTGGCCTACAGCAACCCCTTCCAGGGTTTTCCCATCCTCGAAGCCCGCCGCCCCAAACTGCACTACGTCCGTTTCAGCAATCCCCAGGAAAAAGCCCGATTTCAGACCGTGCTGGAGACCTTTTAGCCATCCTCCATGACGCAAAGCCGCGAAGATGCAGAGGATTCCCTCATATAAAAATCTTCGCGGCTCTGCGCCTTTGCGTCAAAAAAACCTTATGGAAATCCTCTCCCAAGTCCACGCCAAAAACCTCGTCCGCTGGGCGGCAGACAAATCCGAAGTCCTCGTCCTCTCTGCCGATTTGACCAGTTCCGTTGAAGCGCACCTCTTCAAAGACGCCTACCCCGACCGCTTTCTCTCCCTCGGCATCGCCGAACAAAACATGCTGAGTTTCGCGGGGGGCCTCGCCCGTGAAGGGTACACCCCCTTTCTGCATACCTTCGCCGTCTTCCTCTACCGCCGTCCGCTCGACCAACTCTCGATGTCCGTCTGCTACCCGAACCTGCCCGTGCGCCTGTTTGGCTTCCTCCCCGGCCTCACCACCCCCGGCGGCGCGACCCACCAGGCCACCGACGACATCGCCATCCTCCGTGCCCTGCCCAATATGACTATCCTCGAATGCGGTGATGCGACCGATGTCGAAAGTGTGCTAGACGTCGCCCACGCTGTGCCCGGCCCGGTGTACGTCCGCATGTTGCGCGGCGAGATTCCCCGCCTGTTCGCCGACCCGATGCAGTTCAACCACGCCCGCGTCCTCAGCACCGGGGATGACGTGACCTTGCTTTCCGCGGGAATCTGCACCGAAGAAGCCCTCCGCGCCGCCGCGATCCTGCGTGCGCGGGGCGTTGCTCTCCAGCATTTGCACATCACCACTCACAAACCCTTCGACGATCCGCAAGTCCTCGACGCGTTGCATCGTGCCCGAAGCGGCATCATCACGATGGAAAACCACACCGTGATCGGGGGCTTGGGCACCGCCGTCGCCGAACTGCTCGCCGAACATGGCCTCGGCAAACGCCTGATCAAGATCGGCCTCCAGGACACCTACGCCCACGGCGCAAGCCGCCCCTACCTCATGCACAAATACGGCCTCGACGCCCTCGCCCTCGTCCGTGCGGTGGAAAAACTGCTCGACACATCCCTGAACATCACCGAAACCGATCTGGAATCCGTGCGCCTCGACAAAGTTCACAGCGAAGCGAAAGCGGAAGCCCTATGATCCCGTCTTCTGTCCCCCATCCTCCGTCCTCCTTCTCTGGCCACCGTTTCCGCGCGGTGTACCACCTCCTCGGCGACGAACCCACCGCCCGCGCCCGCGCCGAAGACATCTGCATCGAAGAGACCATCGAATACCCCCCCGAACTCGTCCCTGAAGGCGTAATTCGTACCCACGTTTTTGGGCGGATTGAATCCTTTGAGAAAATAGACAATGGACGTTACCGCGCCATTATCTCCTACGCTGACGAGATCACGGGCATTGAACTCCCCCAACTGATCAACGTTTTATTTGGCAATATCAGCATGAAACCGGGCATCCGGCTGGTGGAACTGGATTTGTCTGGGACCCTGCTCGCCCGGTTCAAAGGGCCGCGTTTTGGGATTGAAGGGGTACGGAAATTGTTGGGGGTGGAGAAGCGCCCGTTGCTGGCGACCGCGACGAAACCGATGGGGCTGTCCGCCTCCGAACTGGCGCAAATGGCGTATCAACTGGCGTTGGGGGGGATGGACATCATCAAAGACGATCATGGATTGGGCAACCAGACGTTTGCCCCCTTTGAAGAACGGGTTTTGCGAACGGTCGAAGCCGTGGCCAAAGCGAACGCCCAAACGGGACACCGTACCCTCTACCTCCCCAACGTTACCGGGCCGTTTGAGACGATGCTCGAACGGATTCACTTCGCCAAAACCGCGGGGGCGACGGGCCTGATGCTGATCCCCGGCCATTGCGGGCTGGACTTCCTCCGGCGGGTGGCGGATGACGAAACGATTGCCCTGCCGATCATGAGTCACCCGGCGTTCGTCGGTAGTTATGTGCTGAGTCCTGATTTTGGGGTGAGCCACCGCGTTCTGCACGGGCAGTTGCTCCGATTGGCCGGGGCGGATTTTTCGGTGATGCCCAATTACGTCGGGCGGTTTGCGTCGTATTCGCGGGAGGATTGTGTGGGCATTGCAGAGGGGTGTACCCACCCGATGGGGACTCTGCGCCCGATCTTCCCCGCGCCCGGGGGTGGCATTGGCCCCGATTCATTTGCCGATATGTTGGATGTGTACGGGCGGGACGTGGTGTATTTGGTGAGTAGTAATCTGCACCGCGCGTCGCCTGATCTGACGGCGACGACGGCTCGGTTTCGGGAGAGGTTGGAAAAGTTGTGAGGAATTTAATGAATAAAGCCGGGTTTTGCAAAAGAAACCCGGCTTTTGATTCCTGAAAATCGAATGGCTTACGTCCCTTGTAAAACCTTCTCCGTTAGCCAGACATTGACCAGTGTTTCAAGCGATACGCCTCGGGTGCGTGCAATGACCTCTAGCGTTTCGCCTAATTCAGGCAGGAGTCGGACTGGTTTTTGGCGGGAAGGCAATTTAACCTCAAAATGCACTCCGTGCGTCACGTCCTCGTAATCTGCCGTACTGTGTGTGTCCCAAAATTCTGCAATATCTTCCAGGGTATCAAATTCAGGAATAGGTTCTTGGAGGGAAGGTTTATTTTTTGCCATATCGTTTTCGCTCTTTGTCATCCATATCTCGGGCACTGATAATTAATGCCAAATGCCCAGGCTTGTGAATAAAAAATACTGTTAAATAACGGCCAGCCTCAGTTTGTCCATAGGCCGCATAAACATCCTCATTTTGTTGTTTCCTACCTTTGGAAATAAAACGGAAATAAGGATTCGTAACAAATACTTGTTCAACCTCTTCTTGGGTAACCTGGTGTTTGACTTCCAGTTTTTCGACTATTTCGTCCAGCCACAAAAAATCGGTGATGTTCATTGGGCATCCTCAGCAAATATTATAGCAGGATTCTTTATCGTCCCTCCACAAACACCCCCTCCGGGAATCCCTCCAACCCCGTCTCCCAACCCCCAGACTCCCCCTTCAACACGGCATCAAAAAACGCCAACGAATAGGCGTCAATAATCTCCTGTACCCGCCCCCCGTTCAATGGGCCTTTCAGCCCGATGTACGGTGCGAGCGGACTGAGCGCGGGCAAATCCGTAAAATCGTAATGGGCCGTGCCCTGGATCGTAACCCGCGCCACCGGACTGCCCATCGTTCCGAACAATTTCTCAAACAACGCCATATTTTTGGGCTTGGGCCACAGTTCCGAGTACAGGAACAAAAATGGTTGTTGCGGGCCGCTTGCAATTATCTCATCCGCTACGGGGACGAGCCACGCGTCCATGCCCAACCCCGCTTTGCAACGGGGGTCCACCGCGCACACCTGCACCGTCGCCCCGCCCCCGGTCGAATGGCCCAACACCCCCACCCGATCCAAATCCAACTTCCCCCGCAAAATCGGCTCCATCTCGTCCATCAACGTCAGGGTATCGAGCACAAATTGTAAATCTGCCGTCCATTGTTCGAGCAGGCGTTGGGCGGCGAGGTCGTATTCGGGTTCGCTTACCCCGTCGGGGAGGGTGTTTGGGTTGTGGGCGGCGACGCGCCCGTCCGGGAAGACGGTGATGACCGAGGCGTGGGTATGTTCGGGGGCGACGACGATGTACCCGTGGCTGGCAAGTTCCTGCATTTGAAAGGTGTTCTGCGCCCGGAAACCGCCAAATCCGTGCGAAAAAATCAGTACCGGAAACTGTGTCTCGGCCTCCGAAACGGGCATGTTCGGGTATGAGTTGGTGGTCGAATACTTTAAATGATCGAGAAAAAAGGTGGGCATCTCAATCCAATCCGAAATGGCCGGGGCTACGATCTCGATGTTCGTCATCCACGGGGCGGGGGTGCCGGTCCCTGCCTCTGCGGGGTACCAGATTTGCACCATGATTTCCCGCAGGTTGGCGGGGTCGGGGGCGTAGGGATCAGTTCGGTTCGTGTCGGTGAGGTGAAGGGTGGTGGTTCCCACCGCATAAGGGCCGGTGGGGGCGGGGATTTTGGGGATCGGGAAGAACGCGGGCGGGGCAACGCACACGATCAGGATCAGGATTCCGATCAGGGTTTTCCACCCCCGCGCGGTTGGGGACTTGGGACGCGCGGGGTTCAATTCCCCGAGCGAGATCAGCAACCCGAGCGCGGTGAAGGCGTACAGGGGAAGCATTTGCCAGCGGTAGCCTTCAAGAATCAGGTGGAGAATCAGTCCCAGAGCGGGGAGGGGGATATTCCAGCGTTTGGGATAAAAGAGGCGAAGGAGGAGGGTGAGGGGGATGAGAATTTCGAAAAGACGCATTGGTTTTAGGGATGAGATGAAAGATCCCCTCCGTTCTTGGGTGGAGTTATTCGGTCAGGTCGGGATGATAAACGACGATCCGGTTTCGCCCGGAATTTTTGGCGACGAGGAGCGCGGTATCGGCCCGGTCGATGAGAGAGGCGAGGTCGGGGATGTCGTCGGTGTAGGTGGCGACGCCGAGGCTGATGGTGATGGAAATTTCCCCGCGTTCGGTTTGGAAGGGGGTTTGGATGATTTGGGCGCGGAGGCGTTCGGCCAGGTTGAGGGCGTCGCGGGCGTAGGTGTGGGGGAGAATGATGGTGAATTCTTCGCCCCCGTACCGGCCAAAAATATCGGCTTTGCGAATTTCCTGTTGGCACCGTTGGGCGAGAATCCGCATGACTTGATCGCCCGCCGCGTGGCCGTAGGTGTCATTGACACGCTTGAAGTGATCGATGTCGATCATGACGGCGGAGAGGGGGAGTTGATGACGGCGGGTGCGGTCAAATTCGATTTGTCCGAGTTCAAAGAGCCGACGGCGATTTTTGATTTTGGTGAGTTCGTCTAAGGTGGCGAGGGTTTGGACTTCCTGGAAGAGGCGGGCATTTTCCAGGGTGATGGCGACATGGTCGGAGAAGAGCGTGAGAATTTGTAGATCGGAGGCGGAAAAGTTGCGTTCCGGGCGGGTGTCTACGAGGGCGATGACGCCTAAAAGATTGTCCCCGCGCGAGATGGGGGAAGCGATAACGCCGATCCAGGGGCCTTGATCAAATTTAGAAAACCTTCCCTCCCATTGCCGATAATCGCGAAGTTGTAAGGGTTGTCTGTTTTGGGCAACCTGCCCCAATACACCGTCGCCCAAGATGATGCGTGCTCCCCGGTAGTCTTTGTCCATTTGGTGACAGGCGGAGATGACGAGGACTTTTTCTTCTTCGGAGTAGATACCGAGTTCTCCTCCTGTGGTGTTGATCAACGAGACGGCGCGTTCTAAAAGGGTGTCGTATAGTTTTTGGATTTCCAATTCGGATGAAATGGCGGCAATGGCGGTTCTTAATTCATCCAGTTTCATGGCCCGTTCGCTTTGCATCTCGTAGAGGCGTGCTTTTTGGACGGCGAGGGCGATGGCGTCGGCAATTTGGGTGAGGATGGGAATTTGTTCGACTTGATAGCCGTTGGGATAAGGCCAGGTGAGGTTTAGGGCGCCGATCACCCCGCCGGAGGTTTGGAGGGGGACATTGAGCCGGGAGCGGCTTCCCCCTTCGTAAAGGCTTTTTTCGGCGGGTAAGTCGATTTCTAAGGCAAGGTCAGGGGTGCGGTGAATGTGTCCGGCAAGGACGCTTGTCGAAGCGGAGGTGGCTGTTACGGGCAAAACGGTTCCTTGCGAAAGTTTTGAGCCAGGTTGGTCTACCGCGACCATTGTGAAATTGGCTTTTTCATCGTTGAGTAGAGCCAGGCTGATCCGGTGACAGTGGGTTAATTCTTTTAGCCCTTTGGTCAGTTGGGAGAAGGCTTCGATGATGTCGGGCAGGGCGTTGAGTTGGTGCAGTATGTCGCGGACGGTTTTGGCTTCAAACTCGTTTTGTTTGGTGGTTTCGTAGAGGCGGGCATTTTCGATGGCGACGGCGACCTGATCGGCGAAGGCTTGGGTGAGTTCGGCATGGTGGGGGGTAAAGTGGGCTAACTCTTTGCTATCGAGCGCCAACATGCCGATCACCATCTTATGGACTTTGAGGGGGACGCCCAGCCAGGAGCGAATGTGATTGTGCGGGGCTTCGCGAAACGGGGAAAAGCTGTTGCGCGCGTCCGGGAGCAGGATGACCCGGCCCTCGTGGATGACCAGGGTGTTGGGGTTATCGCCTGGAATGGGGAAGCGCAGGCCGACGATGCTGTTTTCGGCGGACCAGCCGCGGCCCCCGACAATTTCTAACCAATTGCCTTGAATTAACTGCACACTCGCGCTATCGTGGGGAATCACGCGTTCGAGTTGGTACAAAATGCGGTCAATAGCTTCGCGTTGGTGCAGGGTGGCGGCAACGATGGCGCCAGCCTCGCGCAGGGTATCGGCTTCCCGCGCGGCCTCCTGAGCGGATTCCAGGGCATGGATTTTGGCAATGGCCAGGGCCACTTGTCGGGCGACTTGTTCGCCGAGGGCGATTTCTTGTGCATTTAAACTTCGCGTTTCATTAAACCCTAAGATCGCGGCCCCTAATTTTTGTTGGTCGGCAATTAAAGGCAGGGCGAGCACGGAAAGGATCGGGTGGAAGTTATGGATATTGGATTGGATGTAGCCTGAGTTGGGCAGGTCGTCGATAAAAATGGCGGTGCCTGCTTGTAAAACACTTTCGGTGATGGTCACCTCTTGGGGGGAGACTTTGATGGTGGGGTAGGAGGTTTCGGTGGGGCCAATGGCAAAGGTGGGGATGGTGACTTTGTTTGCTTCATCCCAAAACGTGATATAGCACCCGTCGGCCTGGAAGAGGTGGATTAACCGGTCTGCAATGGCTTCCAGCATGGTGGATAGATTGGGTTGTTCGATGGCGGCCCGGGTAATGTCGTTGAGCATGGCGAGGTGATGCTCGCGGGCGCGTAGTTCTTGGGCGCGGGCTTCGGCGGCGGCGCGTTGGGCGCGTTCCCCTTCGTAGAGACGTACTTTGACAATAGCGTTGGCGGCGCGATTGGCCAGGGCCATGAGAAAATCCAGGTCTTCTTTGGTGTATTCCCGTGGGTCTCGATCCATCGCATATAAAACCCCCAGCGCTTGCCCTTCGGCAAATAAGGGCATCCCTGCAAACGAGTGCAATCCGATCTCTTCTAAAATGGGATGAGGGGTACTGAAAGCAGGCTCGTGAATATTTTTTTCAATGATGGGTTGCTGATTTTGGATAATCCATTGGGCCGTGCCCCCTTCTTTGCGTAAACGGCGGATGACACTTTCGGTGGAGAATTCTGGGGAGGTACTCGCGGCGGTCGAGTAGGTTTGGGTAATGGCGTCCCACAGGAGGAGCACGGAATGCCCGTGTGGGGTGATCAATCGGCGGGTTTCAGTGACAATCTGCTCGATGACTTTTTGCAATTCGTGCTGTTCATTGATCGAAAGTTCGATGGCGGCGAGCGCGGCTTGTCGTTGGTAAAGGACATTTAACTCAGAGGTTCGTTCGTCGACCTTTTTCTCTAACCCGCGGGCTTGTTCCTGAACCTGTTCCAAAAGGCGAGTGTTTTCGATGGCAATGGCGGCATAACTAGCCATCGTTACCAACAAATCTTTATCTTCATCTGAAAACCAGGTTTCGCGACGATTGACCGCGGCCAAAACCCCAATATTGGATTTGGCTGGGGTTTGGAGGGGCACCGCCACCATGGACCGTGCCCGTAAATTGCTTTCTTGTCCGGTTTGGAAATAATGGTCAGGATCATTCCGCACATCGTGGACGACCTGAGCCTCCCCCGACCTTAACGCCCGAAACATGATCCCCTGCCCGGGCGGGATTCGTTTTCCCGTAATGTTATCGACCGCGGCCAGAAACACCAACTCCTCAGATTGATCATCCAGCAACGCGACCGAACAGCTATCTGCATTGAGCAACGACGCGGCTTGCTCCACAATTAACTGCAAAAGGGCCTTGGTTTCGCGTGTTAGCGAAAGCACCACACTGATTTTATGGAGGGCTTCCAACCGGGCCACCCGATCCGAAAAATCCTCTTTTGTTTGCCGCAAATCAAAACTCGATTCGAGGAGCCTTTCTTCGATAGCCTCATAATAACGGGTTTGCTGTTCTAGTTTATTATGAATCTGACGGAGTTGTTCTTGCGCCAGTTCGTATTTCATCTCCAGCGTTACAAACTCTTCAACATCAGTCACTAACATTAACAGCCCTTGGAGCGAGGGCACCGCCTCAAACCGGAGGAAAAAAGCCCGTCCTTGTGGCGATAAAACTGAAAAAAAGATGGGTGCGGGGGTGGCTGTCAGGTCAAGAGGCTGGTTGGCTAACCCCACCAAACTCTCTTGGATTTTTCCCAACTCCGGGAAAATTTCCATCACCGATAACCCATAAAAACTTTGCAGATTTAACTCGTTTAGAACCCCAGCCAATGACCCAGGTTCAACGACAATTAACTCCCTGTTAATTAGCCCATACCCAATCATATGAAGTTCAGAAAAATCTGGGTGGGCATTAGAGGATGTGTGATGATAGCTTTGCATAAGGTTAATGCGAAATAATGAGGATTACTTTATTGTACACGAACCATAAATTTTTAAGTTTATTAAACCCCTCCCTTAATTTTCCCCATATTTAATCAAGACCATCTGACGAGCACCCATTTCCCCTCTTTTAAAAAAACATTGGAAAACTGGCCGGATCGCTCTCGTGCATCATCGCGTAAATCACCTCAAACACCTCTTCCGCGTTCGGTTTAGACCAATAATTGCCATCCGAACCATACGCCGGGCGGTGCGGCTGGGCCGAAAGCGTGCGCGGCTCCCCATCAAGCCATGCGAAGCCGCCCTGCTTTTCCATCACTTCCTGCATCATGTATGCCGTGGTTCCACCGGGAACATCCTCATCCACAAACACAATTCGGTTTGTCTTTTTAAGCGATTCCACAATTTTATGATGAATATCAAACGGCAATAACGACTGCACATCCACCACTTCGACCTCAATGCCCACCTTTTCCAATAAATCTGCCGCCTCCAACACGATCCGGCAACACGCGCCATACGTCACCACCGTGACATCGCGCCCCGCGCGGATAATCTCCGGGACCCCCGCGGGGAGCCGGAATTCCCCCACATTGTCGGGCAACCGCTCGCGCAGACGATAACCGTTCAGCACCTCAACCACGATACCGGGTTCATCGGAGAGCAGGAGGGTGTTGTAAAACCCAGCCGCCCGCGTCATATCGCGGGGAACAAAAACGTGAACCCCCCGCAAAAGATTGATGATGCCCGCCATCGGCGACCCGGC
>JABWBV010000176.1 GCA_013359445.1 Anaerolineales bacterium
ATTTTAGTGAGGGGTTGGTGGAAAGGTGTCAGGTGTCAGGCGAGGAGGTGTCAGGGGGCAGGTATCAGTTTCGGGTGGCGGATTTGACCGCGCCGGATTGGGAGGTGGGGTTGGAGGGGTTGTTTGATGTGGTGGTCGCGTTTGCGGTGTTTCATCATTTGCCGGGGTCGTTTCATGCGGAGATTGTGGGGAAGGTGCGCGCGCTCCTGCATTCCCCGCATCCTTCGACTACGGCTGTTTCCTTCCCAAAGCCGCAGGGAACCCCCTCCGCTCAGGATGCTGACGTATTCCTTTCCATTCCCACAGTTCCCACGAATTCCCATGAGTTCCCCTTCCCAAAGCCGCAGGAAACCCCCTCCGCTCAGGATACACCCAATTCTCCTTCTCTCCTCTTCTCCCCTTCTCCTTTTCCCCTTTTCTCCCCCACTCCCCCTCCCCTCTTCATCCTCTCCAACTGGCAATTCCTCAACTCCCCTCGCTGGGTTGCCCGCATCCAACCCTGGGAGCGTGTGGGGCTGACATCGGAGGATGTCGCGCCCAACGACTACATCCTTGACTGGCGGCGCGGGGGCGAGGGGTTGCGCTACGTCCATCACTTTTCCGTCCCCGAACTGAGCGCGCTGGCCGGAACAACCGACTTTGAAGTGCTGGAAACCTTCGAATCCGATGGGGCGGAAGGCAATCTAGGGTTATATCAAATCTGGAGGCCCACATGACAGGCATCGAAAGCATCCAAGAGGCCGCATATACGGAAGAACAACTGGTATCTATTTCCCGCTTGCTGTACGACGTATTCGTCCACGACGCGCGGACGTTTGAGCGGGTGCTGGAATCCGTGCGGGAGCGGATTCAAAACCGCCTCGGCACCCCAGGCGCATCCACCAGCCTGGTCATTTGGGAAAAAGGGAACCCCATCGCCCACGCCGGATATTTTCGGCGGGAGATTTTTACGCAGGCAGGCACCATCCCGGTGGGGGCGTTGTGGGGCGTGTGCGTGCGGGAGTCCCACCGGGGGCAGGGGTTGGGGGTACAAGTCGTCCGGGCATACCTCGATCTGCTTGACCAGGGCACCTTCCCTGTCGGGTTGTGGCAGACCGAAGTCCCAGCGTTTTACCGTAAGTTGGGGGCGCGGGTCGTTCACAACCTGTACATCAACTCGCAAAACCCCGAAAATCCCCAGGCCGATCCGTGGGAAATGGAAGTGAAAATGATTTACCCCGCGGCTTACCCCTGGCCCGAGGGCCTCATTGATCTGAACGGCCCGGCTTACTAACTCCCCTGATATAATCCTCCCACCCCAAAAAACCGCGCACAGCCCTCAGTTCACAAAAAACCCCATGCCCCGCGAATTCCACTCCATCACCGTCGAAGCCATCGTCCTCAAACACGCCGATTGGGGCGAGGCCGACCGCATCCTGACGCTGTTCACCCGTCAGCAAGGGAAAATCCGCGCGCTAGGGAAAAGCGTCCGCAAAATTCGCTCCCGCCGCGCGGGGCACCTCGAACCGTTCACCCACGTCACCCTCCAACTCGCCAAAAGCCGGGATCTCCCCATCATCACCCAGGCCGAAACCATCCAGGCCTTCGCCCCCCTACGGGAGAGTCTGGTTGCCATTGGCCATGCCTCCTACGTCATCGAACTACTCGACAAATTCACCTACGAAGAAGGCGAAAACCTCTCCCTCTTTACCCTCCTGGTAAAAACCTTTGAACGCCTCATCACCCCCGGATTGGACGCCCAACTGGTCCTCCGCTTCTACGAGATACGCCTGCTCGACTACACCGGGTTCCGCCCGGAGCTAACCCACTGCATCGCGTGTGGAACCACCATCCAGCCGGAAGATCAGTTTTTCCTGCCGGGGAGTGGAGGCGTCTTGTGCCCCCGCTGTGGACGGGAAACAGATGCGCGCGGGGCCATTCCCATCACCAAAGACGCGCTGAAATATCTCCGCCATCTTCAGCGCAGTGCCTTTACCGAGGCCATGCGCGCCCATCCCGGGCCAGAACACGCGCGGGAAATGGAACGCATTTTGCAGGGCTATTTGACCTATGTGTTAGAAAGGGGCTTAAACGTACCGAAATTTATCCGCGAGGTGAACCGGAAGATGGAAACGGAACCCGCGCCCCCGCACGATACACCGTCACCGCGCGGGCAGTAATCACCGACACTGTCCCCGCCCCCATCACTTCCCCCTCCACCTCCGCCGCCCCCAACAGGGCGGTATCCTCATCAATCCCCAACGCAAACCCATCCCCCAGTTCTTTTTGCACCTGCGGCACCAGCATCGGGCGAAACACTTTGAACTTGTCGAAGTGCGGCATAATCACCTGCGCGGACACCAACCCAAAGGCAGGATGCAATTCCCGACGCAGGGCACGCACGTTCGGCACTTGCTGGCCTGTCACCATCGCCCCGGCGGAACACCCGGCATATTGTGCGCCGCGGGATAACGCGCGTTGCACCGCGTCCCAGGCAGGGGTGTCCACCAGAGTCCGATGCAGATAGAGCGGATCACCACCGGAAAAGTAAATGAGATCGGCGGTGGCAATCGGTTCCAGCCATTGGGGATCGGACGCCGAGGCCCGATCGATGATGGGCAACGCCCGCACCTCCGCACCCAACCGGGTGAAATGCTCCACCCCCATCCGCATCCACCGGCTCACGCTTCCCTCGCCCTCCTGCCCCGCCGCGGTGGGGAAACACACCACGCGCGGGGTGTGGTGCCCCGCGCGGGCCAGTAAACGAGCGTCGATCTCGTTCATTATAGGCAGGTATTCGCCGGAGCCGAGGAGGGTGATAGAGAGAGGCATCTTTTTTTGTTTGTTTCTTGTTTGTTGTTTATCGTAAGGCGCGCTAGTGCTGTGCTTTACGACAAGCAGGAGGGTTAGTTTTCTGCTAACACGATCAATTTATCTTCATCCGTAAATTTTACTTTTTCGGACTTTTTGGGATTTACGTGGACGCCATACATTTTTTCGGCGTCGCGCGCTTCCGCTTTGAGGCGGTAGCCGATGGCAACCTGGCCGCGACGGCGGGCGGCTTCCAGCAGAGTGTAGAAGTTGACCGGGGTGTCCAACGCGATGTAATCCCCCACCGGTTTGAGGTAGAGCTCCGAGCCTTCGGGGTCAAACAAATCCTGGAACACGGCGGTCAGTTCTTTGTTTTCGGAGATTTGGGAAAGCATGAGGCTGATCAACTTGTTGCTCACGATGAAGTCGTCGGCGCGGGTGACGGCGGCGAGGTCACGGTTTTGGACTTCGAGCATTTCGGTGGTGATCGTGAACTCCGCGCGGGTCTGGTTGGCAATGTCGCGTAGGTGCAGGAGGGCAATCAGGGTGCGGGCATCGGCTTGTTGGGAGGGCAGGGAGTCGGAATAGCTGAGAATGATGATGTGATGATATGAGGAGATATTGAGTGAATCCAACAGTTTGCGGGAAGTGATGTCCCCATGGACAAATTCCAGGTTTGCGTGTTTTAGCTGTCCACATTCGGCGGCGACCAGCGAACGGGCCTCGGCAGTGTCGGCGACGACAGTCACTTTGGAGCCGGGGTGCAGGTACTCATCCAGTTCATTGACGATATTCGTCGCCCGGTGATTCCAACCCAAGACAAGGGTGCGGGCCGAGATGCGCGTGACATGGTCGGCATCCAGCAAAGCGGTGGGATCAACCTCCCCCGTATGGCCGGAAAGGTGAATGGTGTCGTCATCTTGGGAGATCACGATGCCTTTATCCCCGGGGTGGATGGGCGTGTCCATCGGGGGGTTGAGTAAAACACCGGCCTCTTTTTTCCACAGGCCCAACAGTGCGGAGTCTTCATAAGTAAATAACGCTTCCCCAAAGGTTTTGCCGACCCATTCGGGTTGTTCGTGGAAGTAAATTTCATCTCCGCCAAAATCGAGTAATTCCGTATACACCACCGACAACCCGGACTGCAAACTGGCCTGGACGGTAATGCGGGCGATCAGGTCATCGGCCAAGACCAGTTGGGCTTCTTCCCCACCGACGAGCCGGGCAACTTCCAAATTGCTCATCTCGCGGATTTCGGCGACGATGTGGTAGGGTTCGGGGCGGCGTTTGGGGTTGTTGGTGATCGCCAAAATGGATTTGATCACGTAGGTGTCGGGGTCTTCGGTGGGGGGCGAGGGGATGATGATGGCTCGCGCCGCGTGGGGGTTGGCAATCTCCAGATCGGACAGGTCAATGGGACTGCCCGTCCGGCAAACCAGGCGGGTTTTGCCGGTTTTGCCCACTTTGTCGCGGATTTCATCTTCCATCTCCACTTTGTCTTGTTCCGCCAGAATGACGATGCAACTATCTTTCTGGTTTTCGTTGGCGATCACCAGCTCGGAAATGATGGAAAACACCTGTGGCGACCAGCCCAAAATGATCGTGTGCCCGTTTTCGACCACAAACGACCGCCCCTTGCGCAGGTCCTCCAACCGGGTCTCGATGCCGCTCGTAATCACCCCGATCAAAATACTCAGAATAAAAATCCCCCCCACCGTCATGCCCAAAAAGATCAATCGTCCCCATCCGACATCACCCCCGACCGCGCCAGAATCGAGCGCGCGCATCAGGCTTTGCCATAGTGCCTCGCCAAAGGTGTACTGCACACCATCGGGAGAGGTCGCGTTAATCACGACCAAACTCAACGCGGTCAACATAATCAAAATCAGGGTGATCAGCCCCAGCCACCCAATCAAAGCAATTGCGCCCTTCGACATGGTGTTGTCAAAGCGATAGCGCACTTTATCCCAAATCGTAATCGTTCGCATAGAACAGCCTCGAGCTCACATAAATTTTGTGCGGGCAATTTTACTCCTCATCTGTCGGAACGAATGTGTAAAAGACGGGACATTTGTATTGTAAAATTGCGGAGTGATTCCTATTCTAAAAAGGAGACCTCATGCTCGACCTTACCTCAACCTTGCTCCCCCCGTTGAAAGCCCATCGCCTGCCCGGCCTGGACCTGGGAGATGATTTTATTTACCCCCACTACCAGGGTGGCTCCATCTTGAACGTCGCTTCGACCATTTGTGGCTTATTCGACATTCCCGGCCTCGGCGCGCCGCCGTTGCTGGACGCGATCACCACCCCCCTCAAAAACCTGAAACCCAACGTGAAACGGGTCATCCTCGTCTTGATGGATGCCCTGGCCTTGCACCGTTTCCAACGCTGGCTTGGAGAGGGAGGCGTACCCCTATGGGGGGACTTTCCCGATCAGAGTCTGCTCGCCCCGCTGACCTCGGTCGTCCCCAGCACCACCTCGTGTGCCCTGCCTTCGATCTGGAGCGGTCTCAGCCCGGCCCAGCACGCGATGGTCGGGTACGAACTCTGGCTCAAAGAATACGGCGTGGTCGCCAATATGATCACCCATTCGCCCTTCAGCACCCCTGGCAGTCTCGAAAAAGCCGGGTTCAAACCCGAAGAAGCTCTGCCAGGAACCACCCTGGGCCAGCACCTGACCCGACACGGGATTCAAGCCCACGCCTTCCAACATTACACCATCGCCAATTCTGGCTTGTCCCGCATGTTTTACAAAGATACCAAAGTCCACGCGTTCAGCAGTGGGGTGGAACTCGCGGTCAACTTACGACAATTGATCGAAACGTACCCCCACGAACGGCAAATGATCGGCGTGTACTGGGGCAATGTCGATCACCTCGCGCACCTCTATGGCCCGGATGACGAACGCGCACGGGCCGAATTTATGCACTTTTCTCAGGCGATGCGGGATTCCTTCGTCAATAAACTCTCCCCCGCCCAACGCGAAGAAACCCTCCTCCTACTGATGGCCGATCACGGTCAGATCACCACCCGCAAGGACCCCCATTTCGATCTAAAAAATCACCCCAACCTGGTGCGCCGCCTCCCGATCTTCCCCACCGGCGAAAACCGTTTCATCTACCTGTTCATCCACCCCGGCCAGACAGAAGCCGTGCGCGAATATATCGACCGCACGTTTATGAAACAGTTTGTCTTTGTCGATCCGGGGTACGCGGTTGAAGCGGGGTTGTTTGGCCCAGGCACCCCCCACCCCCGCCTGCGCGACCGTCTCGGCGATTTGCTCGCCATCGCGCGCGGGGATAGCTATTTGTGGTGGGGGGCGATTGAAAATCCGATCTTTGGGCGGCACGGGGGCATTGGGCCAGAGGAAATGCTGGTGCCATTTTTTGGCGTCGGTTTGTAAACCATCCCATTAAAACGAAACCACCCTCTGTGGCGAAAGCATAAACACAGAGGGTGGTTTCAGAAGCGGCGGAAGATAAATCAGGCGACGAGACTGCGCGTTTGTCCGTAGAGTTGTTCGCGGATGTCTACGATTTGGCGGCGAAGGCGATGATCGCGTTCGAGCAGGTCGGCGACTTTTTCGCAGGCGTACATGACGGTGGTGTGATCCCGCCCGCCCATGGCATCCCCGATTTGGGGGAGGGAGTAGTTGGCTTCTTCGCGAAGCAGGTACATGGCGACCTGGCGGGACAGAGCCACCTGCCGGGTGCGATCCCGTCCCAACATTTGATCACGGGTGAAGCCAAAGGAGGCGGCAACAGCTTCGATGATGTGACCGGGTTCGACCTTTTGCTGACGGGGGAGCATATCGCCGAGGGCGGTGTTTACCAATTCGACGTTTAACGGGACCCCGCGCAAGTCGGAGTAGGCCAGGATACGGGTCAAGGCACCTTCCAGTTCGCGGATGTTCGACTGCATCCGACGGGCGATGACTTCGAGAATTTCATTGGGGACTTGCCGTCCGGTGCGTTCGGCTTTGAAGCGCAGGATGGCCATACGGGTTTCAAAGTCCGGTGCTTGAATGTCGGCGGTGAGGCCCCATTCGAAGCGGGAGCGGAGGCGTTCTTCGAGGGTGTTCATCGCTTTGGGCGGGCGGTCGGAGGAGAGGACGATTTGTTTGTCTTGCCCGTGGAGGGTATTGAAGGTGTGGAAGAATTCTTCTTGGGTGGATTCTTTTCCGGCAATGAATTGGATGTCGTCAATGAGGAGGACGTCGGTTTGGCGATATTTTTCCCGGAAGGATTGCGTTGTGTGGTTGCGGATGGCGTTGATGAGGTCGTTGGTGAATTCTTCGGATGAGACGTAGAGGACGTTTAGGCCTTTGATGTGACAGGCGTTGCCGATGGCGTGCAGGAGGTGGGTTTTGCCCAGGCCGACGCCCCCGTAGACGAAGAGGGGGTTATATGCACGGGCCGGGTTTTCGGACACGGCGAGACTGGCGGCGTGGGCGAGGCGGTTGTTTGCGCCGACGACGAAACTTTCGAAGGTGTATTTGGGGGCCAGGGTTGGGTTGGCCGGGCGATGGGTCACGGAACCGTTGGAGGTTCCGGTGGGTTCGCCCCGTTCGGTCGCTGTGGCTGATAAATCGTCCCCGCTATTTTCAGGTTTATGAGGGGTCACTACAAAATTTAAGTTTGCAGTGGCATTGAGGATGCCGGCCAAGATACGGCTGATGGTGCTGGCGAGGCGGCTTTCTACCCAGTCGCGGGCATAGGCGTTCTGTAAGCCAATGGTAAATTTCCCGTTTTCTGTGCCTAGAAAACGGGCTTCGCGCACCCAGGTATCAAAAGTGGCCTTGGGCATCTCCATTTGTAATTGTCCGAGGGTTGCTTGCCAGGCCTGTTCGGGGTTCATTATCAGGAGCCTCCGTAATATTCGAACATAAAACAAGAGCATCTCTGCAAATTTTTTGCAGAAGCCAGAAATATGTGTATTGATTTCTAAAATCAAGTTGGGATTGGTTCGAGTTGAAACTCGTAACTGCTTGAATATTCTAGCAGGGGAAGTGAAGATCATCAATACGCCAACCCTACGGTTTTCTAAAAACTTCCAACTCTTTAAGGAGGGCAAAAAAAAGCACCACCCTCTGAGGAAGCGCCTATTGGAGGAAAGATTAATGGGATTCCCATGACCGGAAGATGGGGGAGGCGGCGTTCATATACCCCTATATATAGCACCTGATTCGAGATATGGGGCGTCCCCCCCAGGTTTACTTTAACAAATGTTAAAATTTTGATTTTTCCCCAATGGGGCCGTTAATAATTTTGCGCCTCATATTTTCGGTTTTATGGTGTAAATGCTCAGGTGGAGAGATGAGACGCCCTTTTTTTAGGGTTAAGCACTGCCCTGGCTGAGTCATTCCTTTATCGCTTTAAGCGGGTATAAGTCTCATAAACGTCTTGGATTAACCCGCCATATTTTTGAGCCTGGCCCGTCCCGTTGTAGTATTTGGCGAAGGTGACGTAGTCCTTTTTTTGGAGGGCGTCTACTTTGCGGTTGTCTTTGCCTTTGACAAATTCAAAAAAAGCCAGGATTTGTTCCCGATCTCCTTTTGAAAAGGTATCAAACATTTCTTGGACAGAGCTAAATCCAACGAGGGCGTAGTTAAACCCCATGATTTGAGGCGCGCCCATACTGATCGAAAGTTTGGCGGCGGTACTGCTCAGTTGGTTGGCAAATTCAAAGGCTTCCCATTCCCGGCTTTGTTGGCGGATGTGGACATCTTGCCAACCCTGCCCGGAGGCTTTGCGGAATTGGTGGCCGGTCCATTTTTGGTTGGCATCAAAGCGGAAATGCTGGTTGTATTTGGTCTGATTGTTTTTGCCCCAATATTCAAAAAAGATATGGTTTTCAAACCGAATGAGCATCCGCCCGTCTGTGCCGAACCCACGCCCCCCGGACTCAATGGCAAAGACCGCAATCGCCACGCCCGGATCGATCTGCAATTGGGCCGAAAGCCCCGTCAGCAACCCGCCATATTTGTTCCATACTTCCGCGGCCAAACGGTCGAGGTACGGGGCGGTGCTGGGAACATTGAGTTTTTCTGCCGCGGGGGGTTCCAGAGGCAGGGTTTTGGGATCAACCCCAGGGACGGGAGGCGGGGGTTCCGGTTGGGGGTCGGGAGGCAGAGGGCCATCCAGGTTGATAAAATATTGGTTCACATAGCCGACTTTGCCCTGATAACGCACCTTTAACCATCCCCCACTAGAGGAAAGCGCCTCCACGCGTGTGTTGGGACCTAACGTTTCCACGACAGGTTTGTCGTTTCCCGGTTCGATCCGAAGACGGACAATGGCTTTGGTAGTACCTGTAACATTCGACATGGGCAAGCTCCTCAAACGGCAATCGTTGCGTTGATTATATATTAATCGGAATGAAAGCGTCAAATTATCTTGAAACCATACATGCTATAATGAAACCCAAATGAGTGAGAAATTCCCCCTTCGTATTCTTCATTTAGAAGATAATGTTTCGGACTCTGATCTGGTACAAATCACCTTGCGCCAGGCCGGGTTTGAACCACAATGGACCCGGGTGGACACGAAGGAAGGGTACCTCAACCATTTATCTCCCAACTTAGACATCATCATTGCCGATCATTCTCTGCCCCAATTTTCTGGTTTGGAGGCCCTCCAAATCTTACACCAGCAAGAACTGGATGTGCCTTTCATCATTCTGTCAGGAACTCTGGGGGAAGAAGCGGCGGTCGAATATATCAAACAAGGGGCCACCGATTATCTTTCCAAAGAACGGCTGGGACGTCTGGATCGGGTGATCCACCAGGCGTTGGAAAAACGAAAATTACACCAGGAACAAAAGCAATCTCAAGCCGAACTTGCGCGACGTTTACGCGAAAGCGAGGCCATGGCGGTCATCACCCAGGCCTTGAGCGAAACGCTGGAACTCGATAAAACCCTGCAACTGATTGTCGAATCGGCCTTACGCATCCTGCCCAAAGTAGAGCGCGCAGTCATCCACCTACTGGAAGAAGATGGCGCGGTGCTCCGGGCCGCGGCCATTTCCGGGCTGGAAGAATTATCCCGCCCGGACTTCACCATGCGCCCCGGCGAGGGCATTGCTGGGATGGCGGTCGCCACTGGGGAAATCATTCACGTCCAAGATACCGAACAAGACACCCGTTTTATCCGCCGTGGCCCTGCCGCCCACATGCGCTCCTTGTTGGTGGCCCCCGTGCAAAGTGGGGGACGCCGCCTGGGGACCATTAGTGTGCTGAGTGCCACGCCCAACGCCTTTTCCGAAGACGATGAGCGGCTCTTGGGTACACTCGGCTCACAAGCCGCCGTCGCCCTGGAAAAAGCGCGCTTATTCTCCGAAACGCGCAGTCAATTGGTTGAGCTAACCGGGTTACACCTCGACCTCCAAGAAAGAGAAAAATTCCTCACCCTGCTTCAAAAAATCACCCGCGTCGCCCTGGAAATCCCCGATTTTGCCGCGATGCTCCAGGAACTGGCCGAACGCCTCAACGAATTATTTCAGGCAGACGGGTGTTGCATCACCCTATGGGATGAGGCCCGCCACACCACCATCCCCGCCGCGGCCACCGACCACCTTCGCGAGCCGTTTTCTTCGCTTCCTACCGAAACAAACGAACCCACCCTGACCGCCGAGGTGATGAAAACCGGGCATGCCCTGATCGGGAACGCGTTGGTCAAAACAAACTTAAGCACGGTTTTTTCCAAATTATTCCCGGCCCACACGGTTTTAGGGTTGCCCTTCATCGCAGGGGGCGAAAAACTCGGGGCCGCGTTAATCGGCTTCCAGCAAGAACACGAATTTACCCCCAGCGAAATTGCACGGGGTGAACAAGCCGCCGGACAAATTGCCCTCGCCATCGCCAAAGCCCGCTCCCTGGTCGCCGAACGCGAACAACGTCAACTGGCCGAAGAACTCCGCCGCCAGGAGCAAGCCACCCGCGCCCGCCTGATCCAACACGAAAAACTGGCCGCGATTGGACGGCTCACGGCTTCTGTCGCCCACGAATTGAATAACCCCCTCCAGGCTATTCAAAATGCCCTCTACCTGGTGTCGCTGGAAGACTCGCTCAGCTACCAGGCACGCGAAGATTTACGCGTGGCCCTCAACGAAGCTGACCGCATGGCCGGGTTAATTGGTCGGTTACGCGAGACTTATCGCCCCCGCTCTGGGCAAGAGTTTGAACAAGTCTCGCTCAACGAGGTTGTCGAGGATGTCCGCAAACTCATCGAAACCCACATGCGCCACAATCAAATCTTATTCCATTTTCACCCGGAACCAGACCTGCCTCCCATCACCGCCCTGGGAGACCAGATCAAACAAGTCATCCTAAATTTATGTCTCAACGCCATCGAAGCGATGACCGATGGGGGACAATTGAAGATCACCACGCGCACAAAACCCGACGAAAAAGGATACCGAGGCATCCAATTGGTCGTGGCAGACACGGGCACGGGGATTTCCACCGAACTGCTTTCCAACATTTTTGAGCCTTTTTTCACCACCAAACAAAGTGGCACCGGGTTGGGCCTGGCCATCACCTATGAAATCGTCCAACGCCACCAGGGCAAAATTGAGGTGGAAAGCGAAATCGAAAAAGGAACCGCTTTTAAGGTATGGTTGCCATGCTAAATGGAAATGTGCTGATTATTGACGACGAACCCAGCCTGCGCCACACCCTCACCCGCCTCATTCAGTCGGCTGGGTTTCAGGTCACCGCACTGGCAGATGGACAAGACGCACTGTCCACGCTAGAAAAACTGACCTTTGATCTGGTTTTTCTGGACATTCACCTGCCGGGGGTCAATGGCCTGGACATCTTACGCACCATTCGCAAAGTGTCCCCCCAACTCCCTGTCATATTATTGACAGGCAACGCCACCCTACAATCAGCCCTGGAAGCCATTCGTCTGGGCGCGACCGATTACCTGCTCAAACCCATCGACCCCGAAGTGTTAGTGGCCCGCACCCGCATCATCTTACAAGAGCAAGCCCTCGAACGTCGCCGCCGGGAAATCGAGGAACAGATTACCGCCCTGCAAGCGGAACTGCAGGCCCTCAATCACACCGAAACTTCCGCCCTCCCCCAATCCTCAATCCCCAATCCCGAAGAGCGGTTTATCAAACGCGGCGGTTTGATTC
>JABWBV010000177.1 GCA_013359445.1 Anaerolineales bacterium
AGCGAGGTAGCAGTGGGGTCGTTGGGGGCGGAGGTGGGGGTGAGGGTCACGGTGGCGGCGAAGGGCAGGGTTGAGGTTGGTGTCAGAGTGGGGGTGGGCGATGGAGTCGAAGATGGGCCTGGGGTGGGGGTGGCGGTGGGGGTGAGTTCAGGGGTGTTTTCGGGTGCGGGGGGAACGGTAGCGGTGGGAGTGGGCGTAGCGACAGGAGGCGGCTCCCCCTCTCCGGGGCGGGGCGTCACCGTCGGGATTGGGGTCAGCAGGCCAGCCTGGGCGGTGGCGACACGTTCGATAACGCCGGTGGCCTGGGGGTTCTGATCTCGGAGAAAATCTTCGATTAAGGCCAGGCTGATCACGGGAAGGGGGGTGGTGAGGGGGTCTATGCTGTAATCGGCGAGGCGATCCGTTTGCAGGGAAACGGAAATCAATTCGGTGCGTTGCATCGGACCTTCGAGGGCGAAGAGCAAAAAGGCCCCGCTCGCAAGGAAAAACAGCGTGAGGAGGAGGCTTTGCTGAACCCGTTTGGTGCGGGCGGGGGAGACGGGATCAGTATTGGGCTTCATACAGCGATTGAGCTTCCACCGGGTAGGTTTCGCGAATCATTTCCATGAAGGCATCGACTACTTTGGGATCGAAATGGGAGCCGCTTTTGCTTTGGATGGTAAAGAGGGCGTCTTGTACAGAGATGGCGGAGCGATAGGGGCGGTCGGAGCGGAGGGCATCCCAAACATCTACGACAGCAAAAATGCGGGCGGGGAGGGGGATTTGGTGGGTTTTGAGGCCGCGCGGGTAGCCGGTGCCATCCCATTTTTCATGGTGAGAGGCAGGGATGCTGAGGGCAGGCCAGAGAAAGGGGATTTCGCCAAGCATTTCGACGGCGTAGGTGGGGTGCTTTTGCATGACTTTCCACTCTTCGTAGGTGAGTGAGCCAGGTTTGAGCAGGATACTGTCGGGGATCGCCATTTTGCCGATGTCGTGGATGAGCGCGCCCCGCTGAATGTGGACGAGTTGATCGTCGGCAACGCCCAATCGTTTGGACAGTTCCACCGTCATTTCGGTCACACGCAGGGAGTGGCCCATCGTTTCGCCATCGCGGAGTTCGAGGGCTTTGGCCCAGCCTTCCAGGGTTTTATCGTAGGCGGTGACGAGATCGAGTTTGGACTGGTGCAGGCTTGAAACCATGCTGTTGAATTCTTGGGTCAGATTGGCGATTTCGTCGTTGCTATTGGGAGTCAACTGGACGGTAAGGTCCCCTTTGGAAACGCGGCCTGCGGCCTGGTTGAGATCGAGAATGGGGCGGGAAATTTGTTCGGCGATGAAATAGCCGAGGAGGACCACCAGGGCCAAGGCCGTCAGGACAAAAAACAGGATCTTGAACCAGGTGCTTTCGCTGAGGCGCACGAGGAAATTTTCGGCAAAGGACAACCCCATCAGGCCGACAGGTTCGTCGTTACGGGCCAGCCAGGGGCCAATGATTTCGCGATACGAGAGGTCAGCGCTTTCCAGGCGACGAAGCAGGCTGGTTTGTTGGGGTTCTGCCTGCAGATGGGTGAGGTCTTCGGAAGTGAGATGGGGGGCGTCGAGGAAGGTGGTGCCCAGGATTTGACCAGAGGGGGCATACAGGGTGACATGGGCCAGGAGTTCCTGGCGGATTTGACGAACGAGTTGGGCGGTGGAGGCGCCAACCAAGACGGCGCCAACTTGTTGCGCCTCGGCGTTATAGATAGGTCCGGCGATGTAAAAATGGGTTTCATCGCGCAAGGTGACAAGCCCCACGAATTTATCCCCTTTTTCATCTTGCTGACCGCGCAAAACTGCTTGCACAAAGGCGTAGGAGGCAAATTCCTCGCTCCCTGTGGTGAATTCATAGGACTCTGGATTCCCATCGGGGCGGTGGTTGAGCGAGAGCAGGGCGTGGCCTTGCAGGTCCAAAAGATGGGCTTCTTCTTCGCCCGCGTTGAGAAGCAGAGGATAGATCAAGAGGCGCATGGTTTCGGCGTCTTGCGTCTGCATCGCCTGGGCCAGTCCTTCCGTATTTGCGACAAGCCGCAAGGTGCCCAACATACGGTCTTCCTCGCGCACCATCCACTCGTTGGAAAGTTTGCCAACATCGATCAACTGATTGACGAACCGTTCCTCGATTGAATCAAAGATCACCTGGGAGATAATGTACGCCGCCCCCAGTGCCAGGCCTAAAGCGAGGAGTAAGTAGGGCAAAATGATCTTTGACCGTAAAGAAATTTGCATGTTGAGGAGTTTTGTTTTCATAAGCATCCCGAAAAAGACAACCGGGCTTATTGTACCCTCACCCACGGGTACTATAAGGTATCAATGTCAGTGCAAAAACGTGAGGTTTTAAATTTAGCTTCTGATTCTTGACAAAAAGAAATGCGCCGCCTATAATTTAGGTGTACCTAAATTATTATTTAGCCAATAATAAGGGAATGTCCCTATGCCTACTTCAACTTTATTTTTCCAAAGTCTCCCATACAGCGCCCTCTATACCCTGATTTTAGGGATCAGTTTTTTGCTCCTCGCCCGCCTGAACCCGGAAATCTGGCTAAACGATTATCCGCCAGACATCAAAGCCCGGTACGGGGCCATAAGCGCCGCCGCAAACCGGCAACGGAAAATTTTCGGAACCCCAGTGATCCTTTTTATGCTTGGGTTTCCCTTTTTTGTCCTCGCCCACCTGGCTCAAACTGCCTCGCTTACCTTCGGGCAAGTATTCGTCATTTTACTGACCATGTTCACCTCCTTCAACCTCTTTGACCTGCTCGTCATGGATTGGCTGATTTTCAACACCCTCCAACCCCGTCTCTTCGTCCTGCCTGGCACGGAAGGCATGGCAGGTTATAAAGATTACGCCTTTCACTTTTGGGGTTCGGTCAAAGGGCAAATCGGCCTGACCCTCGTCAGTCTGCTTGGGGCGGGCGTCGCCATGCTCTTCCGCTAAAAGACTCATCCTTCTTTTCAAGCGAACTGCTCCCCTGGCTAAGAAATTACAACTGGAGAATCTATGGATAACAAAACCCTCATCCAACAACAATTCGGGGCAAACGCCGCGGCCTACGCCACCAGCACCGTCCATGCAAAAGGCGCGAGCTTGCCCCGCCTGATCGAACTGACCCGGCCCCACGCGGGGTGGCGCGCCCTGGACATTGCCACCGGCGCGGGGCATACCGCGTTCGCCTTCGCCCCACACGTCGCCCACGTCATTGCCAGCGATCTCACCCCCGAAATGCTCACCGTCGCCGCCCGCCTGGCACAGGAAAAAGGCCTGAACAACGTAGCCTTCCGCGAAGCCGACGCCGAAAACCTGCCATTTGACGCCGCCACGTTCGACCTTGTCACCTGTCGGATTGCCCCGCACCACTTCGCCGACGTGCCCCGGTTTGTGCAGGAGTGCGCGCGGGTGCTGACCCCCGGCGGGGTCCTTGCCATCGTAGATAACATCGTCCCCGCAGACCCTCCCGCCGCCGAATTCATCAACGCGTTTGAAAAATTCCGCGACCCCAGCCACGCGCGCTGTCTCACCGCCGAAGAATGGGCAACCGCCTATCAACAAGCCGGGATCACCCTCACCCACGCCGAAGAGGCCAGAAAAGCCATGAACTTCGATGCCTGGGCCGACAATATGAACGCATCCCCGGAAACCCGCGCGGCCTTGCGCCAAATGCTTCAAACCGCGCCCCCCATCGCCAAAGAATTTTTTGCCCCTCAATTTTTAGAGGATGGCACGATCACTTTTTATTTGTCCGAAGGCATTTTTATCGGAACGAAGGAACCCTGAGATGACTACCCCAACCTTTCGCCTGCTCTTTTCCCTCGCTTTTCTCACGTGTTTTTTTATCGCTGGAGCCTACCGGCGTAAAGCCCAGGCTGGAGAAAAGTTCGACACCTCCCAAGAAGGATGGGTGTACCTCCCCCTCCGGCTGGGCGGGCTGGCCCTGTGGGGCTACTGTTTTGTCTACATGATCTATCCCCAAGCACTCACCTGGTCGTTTTTCGCCGTGCCAGATGGGGTCCGATGGGTGGCCGGGTTGGTCGCCCTGTTCGTTTGCCCGCCCCTAATCGTATGGGCACAAAACAGCCTGGGCAACAACGTCTCGACCACCGTCATCACGCGCAAGGAACATCAACTCATCACCCACGGCCCGTATAAATGGATTCGCAATCCGTTATATTCTTTTGCCGCCTTGTTTTTTGTCTCCCTCGCGATGGTCGCCTCGAGTTGGTTTTTGCTTGTGGGCATTGTCCTCGCCCTGATTTTACTTACCCTTCGCCTGCCCAAAGAAGAAGCCGGGTTAATCGCCCGCTTTGGCGACGAATATCGCGAATACATGAAGCGAACGGGACGGTATTTACCCAAAATACGCTAACCGCTCAATATCATGACGTTCAGAACAGTCTCACGTAAACTTCGGAAGCAGGCTCCGTCATTTTGACAGAACCCAAAACCATCCATTAAAATATCGACCATGAACGCCAAAGATCACCCGCTTTTCAAACAATTTCCCCTGCACGGCACAACGACCCTATCCATCGGAAAAGCCCCCACTCCATACCATATCTATAACGGCTACGGTCTCTTCATCGGCGGAGAGGGTGATCTCACCGTCGCACGCACGCTCCTGAAAAACGAAACCGTTTTCCCGGTTCAAACAACAAGCGGCAAAGCCCTGGTAGGGATTTGGATATGTAACTTCACGGAAGCGAGTTTAGGCCCACACCACGAACTGCAATTCTCATTGTTTGTTACTCGGCAAGAAACCGCCCCCCTACCCTCCCACCCGCTGAACCTCCTCAACCTTCTCCTGACCCGCCCCGACGTGCAGATGATGTGCCACGGTTTATGGAACGACACCCCGACCGTGGTGGCATACAACCGGGAATTACTCAGCCTCAACGCCCAACACACCCACAGCCAGATTGAACGGGAACGCGGCGCCGTAACGTTTTCCTATCTCGATCAGGTTACCAGAACCCCGATCCTCTCCGGCGCGGTGCAACAACCCCATCAAGCCTCATTCCGCGCCAATTGGGCATGGATGTCCCTCGTCGGGTTTCGACAGGTGATGAAAGTCGCCCAACAACCCTGGCTCAAGGTGGAAGTGCTGAACCCTGTCGGCGTCGTCCTCGACCGGAACGCCGTCGCCGAGTCGTACACCAAAAATGACACCGTCAACATACGGTTTTTCGATCCCCGCGCGGATACATTAACCTTTGGCGACACGCCGTACCGTGCGCTTCAGTTCAAGCCGCATTTTGTTCAATATATGGACGGGTTTAAGTTTGTATATTTGAATCCGAAATAACGGCCAATTGCCGACACACGCCCCCGCAGAATTTTGCCATCCGAGCGATTTTTAAGGCGTGATCCCCTTCACATACCTGTCAAAAAACTGAATCGACCTCTGCATCGCCAGGGAAAATGCACTGGTGATGTCGTGATCATCGCCCGGGTAACCATAAAACTCGACCGTTTCTCCCACCCCGATCAGTTGTCCGTACAACAATTCGGACACGCTGTACGGGACGCTTTCATCTGCCGTGCCATGATGGATTTGAAGCGGGCCAGAAATATCACTCAAGAAAGTGTTCGCAGAGATGGAATTCCAGAATTCCGGGTTTTCTTCGGGGGTGCCAAACTGCTCGACCAGTTCGGTGCGCCAGCGGCCGCGCCCCGACCCGGTCGCGGAGGGGGTCGCGAGCAGATCAAAGTCCGGGCGGTCAAACAGGTTCGGGTACGGACCGACCACGCCTGCCCAGATCACCCCTGCCCGGATGTCCGGGTCCACAACCATTGCATGGAGGGTGATATAGCCGCCCATCGAATGGCCCCACATCCCGATCCGGTTGGGGTCGGCGTCCGGGTGCGCTTTCATGGCAGAGACGGCGTTGAGGACGTCGATCACGTAGCCCGGTTCCCCGTAGGCCCCGCGCGCTTCGCCTTCGGAAAACGCGTGGCCGCGGTAATCGGAACGGAGGACGATGTAGCCATTGGTGGCAAACCCGTCGACATAGGCGATGTACCGTTCGGTGGTGCGGTAGATGTCGGGGGGAATGAAGCCGTGGTTGAAGACAACGACCGGCCAACCGGTAGCAGGTTTTTCGCCAAAGGGGATGGTGAGGAGGGCGTAGATTTTTAGCCCTTCGGATTGGTAGGAAACGTAGTAGCGGAAGTAGTTGGCGCCGTTGGCAAGTTGTTCTTCGATGATGATTTCGCTGGGGGGGTAGGTTTGCTGGCGGAGATAGGCGATGGTGAGGGGGTGGGCAGGGGTAGGGGTGGCGGTAATGGTGGCGGTTTGGGTCGGCGTGGGGCTGGGGGTCGGCGTCCCCGTCTGGGTTGGGGTAGGGGTGAGCGTAGGGGTGGCGGACGGGGCAGGAGAAGGAGTAGGTGAAAGTGGGAGAGTTTCTGAATCGATCTGTCTGGGAGGGGTGAGAGGGGGCGTTTCTGAAGAGGTTTGACAGGCGGTGATGAAAAAGATGAGGCCCAGAGAACAACTTATAAAAAGCCAAAAAGATTTTTGTTTCATACTTCACCTTACGCACACGACGAGGGATTGGATTAACGAAACTACTCGGGGCAAAAGTTAGCCCCCTCCCCAAAAAAAAGAGGGGAGCACCGGACGATGCTCCCCTCGCAAAGGGCAATTTGGGAGGGTTATTTGGGCACGGCGACAAATTGCAGTTCGACAAGAACTTCATCGGTCACGTTGGCGACGCTGGGGACGCTGGGGATTTGCAGGTCGTAGGCACTGCGTAACACGGTGACGGAGGCCAGCCCTTCGATGCGATCCGCCGCGACGATGGTGACGGTAGCTTCAAAGGTGACGGATTGGGTCACATCGCGGATGGTCAAGTCGCCGGTGATCTGGAAGGTGATGGTGTCCCCGACGGCGACGGTGGCGGGCAGGCCCGTGAGGGCGGTGGGGGTGAAGGTGATGAATTCAAACGAACCCGTTTGCAAGATTTCGTTTTCAATGGCCCGGTTGCGGAAGTCGTTATTGGTGGCGAGGGTGCGGGCGTTGACCTGGATAATGCCAAGCTGGGAGTTGGCGGGGTTGCTGAAGTCGATGGAGAATTCGCCCGCGACCTGATCGGTGGTCCCCACAACGGTGGTGGGCGAGCCGCGCAGTTCTTCATTGAGGGTGAAACGGGCCTGGGATTCGGCGGAGACAATGGAGAAGATCATGACACCGGTGGGTTCGGCGCCTGTGTCTTCGGGGGCGGGGTAGGATGCATTTTGGGCTTGTTGTTCCGGGGCGGGGTAGGATTCCGTGGTGGTTTCTGCCGCGGTCGGTTCGGCTTCTGGTTCTGTGACAGGTTCTGTTTCAGGTTCTTCGGCGACCACTGCCGTGGGAGTGGCGAGCGGAATAGCTTCGATGGGGGCGGTGGCTTCAGCAGGGGGGCGTAAAACATATGCGATTACAGCCACAATGCCTACGAGAACGACGATGCCAATGATGAGTAGGTTTTTTTTCATGGTTTGCTCCTTTATATAAAAGTAATTACTCACATGCAAAGAGGTAAAACTCAAAAAAAACACAAGGATGAAAGGAGAGATGTACATCTCCCCTTTCATCCTTGTGTGTCGGAATCTTCTACTCTGGTGAGTAATTACCAATTAAAAACCCTCAGGGGATAGGCCTAAGGGTCAACTAGGGGCAAGTGTAATGGATAACTGTGAAGATTATGTGTAGAGAAGCTAAATAGTTGATGAAAAAAACGGGTTTTGAGGTACACTTTTTTCATGGATATGAACGTGAGCAGTGTAAATATTGGGAAGGCGCAGGCCATCCAAAAGGCGAAAGCCTCCGGGATAACCGGAATTTTTAAAACCGCCGTGACGGTGCGGGTACAGATTAAAGCCGAGGGGCTAACTGGTGATTCGATTTGTGATACCGAAAATCACGGGGGGGTGGATCAGGCGGTGTATGTGTATGGCACGGACGAATATGCCTGGTGGGCGGGGGAGTTGGCGCGGGAACTGTTCCCCGGCACGTTCGGGGAAAACCTGACAATTACCGGGTTGGTCAGCGCGGCGTATGCGATTGGCGACCGGTTCCACGTTGGTGGGGTGATTTTGGAGGTGACCGCGCCCCGGATTCCCTGTGTGACGCTCGCCGCGCGGATGGGTGATCCGCAGTTTGTCAAACGGTTTCGCCATGCGGAACGTCCAGGGTTGTATTGTCGGGTAATTCAGGAAGGGGAGGTGCAGGTGGGCGATGCTGTGCGGGTGGAGAAGTATGCAGGAGAGACGATTTCGGCGTTGGAGATGTTTCGGGAATTTTACGAGCCGAAAGAGGACGAGGCGACCCTGCGCCGGTTTTTGGCCGCGCCGATTGCGATCCGAGATCGGGTGGAGAAGGAGGGGAAGTTGGAAAGGGTGGTGGGACAAGTTAAAATCAATGAGAAATTTGCAAAAACATAAAAAAATTGTTGCTCATTCTGTTTTTCATCATGACATTAGGGGTAAAAGCCAAATGGAATAATGGAGAGTCTGTTTTTTGTTCATTCGGTTACCCCGGAAACATTACCCTACTTAAAAACCCACTTGCAAAAATCTGTAAACTTTGCAAGCCTCAAGAATTTTTTCAACCGTTCCTTCCCTGATAAAAACCGTCTTTCTCACATCCAGTATCCGTGGGAACGTCTAGGCTCACATCGCCACGTCCAAAAAAAGAACACCTCATTTCTCCAGCGTCACCGCGCCTCAGCCCTTCCCATTCCTCCTTTTCCTACTCAGAGGGGAGGAACGCAGGAATACCCTGGACGATCTGGATTTCCTCCCCATCCTTGGCCCCCCTTTACGAAGCCTGGATACAAAAACGCGAATTACCGTTTCTCACCTCGCCCCACAGCCTGGTCTTTTTGGACGGGATATGGATGGCCCCGAATAGAGGCAGAGACACCTTGAGAGATGATTTCGGGACTTTGAGAAATTTGTAAGGGGCACGGATGGTTCCCATGCCGCTCAGACCGGCGAGGAAGAGGTATTTGAACAAATGGGTGGGCATGTGGACCTCCTCAGTGATTCCTATTTTTCTGTCCCTGTGATGACCAGGCCTTGCATAAAAAATTTTTGGGATTGTAGAAGCACAAAAACAGGGACGATGAGGGCGACTATCGTCCCTGCCTGGATGATGTTGTCGATGGGGGTGAGAGATTGATAGTTTTGGATGCCAAACGAGACTGGGGGGAAGGCGGATTTGGCCCTCAGATAGAGGGAGGCGAGACGGGTCTCGTTCCAGCTATAGAAAAAGTGGAGCAGGGAGATCGTGGTGACGACGGGCCAGGATTGGGGCAGGATGATCGCGAACAGCCGCCGGACGGGGCCAGCGCCGTCGAGCATGGCGGCTTCTTCAAGTTCAAAGGGAACGCTTCGGAAATTTTGGCGGAGGAGGAAAATGTAGATAGCATTTCCGAAAAACAGTGGAAGAAGAATAGGGTAGAGGGTATCTTTCCACTTTAACACATTGGTGTAAAAGAAGAAACTCGGAATGAAGGTGATCTTTTCGGGGATCAGAATGGTGGCGATGAGAACGTAAAAGAGAAAATTTCCGCCAGGGAGCCGAAAGCGAGCAAAGCCGTACGCGATGAGGATGGAGGAGGTCAGGACGCCGATTTCGCCGATGAGGGTGATGAGGAAGGTGTTCCAGACCATTTTTGGAAAAGGCAGGGAGTTGAAGAGAATGAGGAAGTTTTCCCAGGTGGGGGAGAATTCATACACGCCCGTCAGTTGATGCCAATTGCCTGTCCAGGAAATGAGGCCTGCATTGGGATTTTGGGGGTCGAGAAATTCGCTGGTTTTAGGGCCAGGGTTGATCAAAACCCATTCCTGAATTCCTCGCTCCGTGGGGACCTGATAAATCTGGTAATCTTTGCCTTCGTACCGGTATTGTTGGATGCGTGCCGGGTAGAGCGGGGCTTGTTTCACGCCGAGTTGTTCGGTGGGCATGAGGGCCGTGACAGCCATAAAGCCGAGAGGCATCAGGTACAAAAAGAGAATGCCCCATACGAAAAGATTGTAGGGCACGTGGTTGAGTCGTAGGAGGAGAGGATTGTTGCGAAGTTTGGCGAACATACGGCTGGGGGGGGAAGTTTGAGCGGTCACGGTTATCCCTCCTGGTCAGGGAAATAGACCCATTTTTTTGAAGTACCAAATAAAGCAAGCACCATCAGGATGACGAAGATGAAGAAAACCCACGCGAGACTGGCGGCTTCCCCCACTGCAAAACGGCGGAACAAGACGGAGTGGATGTAGCTGTCGTAGGAGGAGGTGCTGAAGTCAATGAAGAAACCCCGATCCATGATCAATGAGCCGCCAAAGGCCGCCGTTAGATTGAGTACCAGGGTGAAGAAAACAGCGGGCGAGATGAGGGGGATGGTGATGGAGAGGAACCTCCTGAGGCGTCCTGCCCCATCCATGTGGGCGGCGTCGAGAATTTCCGATCGGCGGTCGGCCTGAAGCTGCACGTTGACGCGACGCATGGAAGCGGCCCGATATTGCACTGCAAAATAATGGAGCGAACGTTCATTCTCATATCTTTTTCGCCATGTCAACCCAGCCTCTTGCAGCGGAGGGGGCGGCGGATTGACGCTCGTCAAATCAAGGCTGGGGAAGAACGGCCATGAAATGATGATCGCCGCTCCTGGCCGGAAGCAGCCACGAAGCGCCGCATTGCAGCGATCGTGTCTTGCTGACGCGCTGACGGTGCAATACGCCGCTGACGCGGCTCTTGCACCTACCCCGAGAGGAACGCGCTACGCGCCGTCGATGCCGAGGCCGATCAGGCGCTCCAGCGTCGCGGCCTCGCGCAGCAGCACCGCCGACTCGGCGCGGTGCACGATGCTGCCGCGCTCGATCACCACGGCCTGCTCGGTGAGGCCGAGCGCCACGTCGGAATGCTGCTCGACCAGCACGAAGGCGGTCCCCTCCTCGCTGCGCATGCGGCGGATCGCGCGCGTGAGCTCCTCGACGATGATCGGCGCGAGGCCCTCGAACGGCTCGTCGAGCAGCAGCAGCTTGGTGCCGGCCATCATCGCGCGCGCCAGCGCGACGAGCTTCTGTTGGCCGCCCGAAAGCTGCAGCGCGCGGCGCGCACGGAATTCGTGCACCTCCGGAATCGCCGCGTAGACGCGCGCAAGCCGCGCGTCCGCATCGGCGAACTTCGCCGACCACGCGGGCAGCAGCACGTTCTCCTCCACGGTGAGGCCCGGTACGAGACGGCGATCCTCGGGCATGTAGCCGATGCCGAGCCGAACGCGCGCGTGCGTCGGTACGCGCGCGAGCGCTTCGCCTTCGAACGCGAGCGTCCCCTGCCAGAAGGGCAGCAGCCCCATCACCGTGCGCAGCAGCGTCGTCTTGCCGGCGCCGTTGCGACCGATCAGCCCGGCGAACTCGCCCCGCTGCACTTCGAGCGAGACGTTGCGCAGGATGCCCACCGCCCCGATCGACACCGACACGCCGTCAAGCCGCAGCATGTTCCCTCGCCGGCTCGATCGACTCGCCGATCACGTAGCGCCGCACGCTGTCGCTCGCCAGCACGGCGGCGGGTGCGCCGTCGGCGATCACGCGGCCGTCGTAGAACGCGATCACGCGCTGCGAATAGCGCGCGACGATGTCCATGTCGTGCTCGACGAAAAGCACGGTCACGCCCTGCACCGCGCTCATCACGCGGTCCATCAGGTCGAACTTCTCGTCGGCGGCGACCCCGCTGGTGGGCTCGTCGAGCAACAGCACGCGCGGGCGTGTCACCAGCGCCATCGCGACGTCGAGCAGCTTGCGCGCGCCTTCGGGCAGCAGCGCGGCGGGGCGATCCGCGTACGGCGCCAGCGCAAAGCGCG
>JABWBV010000791.1 GCA_013359445.1 Anaerolineales bacterium
CTCGACTGGCTCACCTATACCTTGAAGCAAGGTTTACCTTTCCAGGTCTATTTTCGGCTGCAACCAGACCTACTAATTGTCAATGTACGGTAGAAAAATCTGGTTCAACCTTTCAACTTAATCTTACAGTATCGTCACCTTGGACAATTGGATATTTAGAAAATGTTTATACGCCTATGAAAGGCCCCCAAGCCGATACGAAATCATGTGGTTTCGTTTGGGACACAGGGCCAATCAGCGTCCCTTTACCTGACACCACGTTCTATTGCACAATAGTTGATTAAACCTGAAGGGGCATCGGGAAATAGTGGAGAGGTTTCCAGCATCTGGAAGATTCAACAATTCCCCAAATCTGACACACTCCATAAATTACAAGCGCCAAACCGAAACATTCTACTTAAGTAGTATTTCATACTTTCTTAAAAAACAAGGAAAAAGTAATTACTCACCATGAGTAGGAAGTTTCGAAAAAAAAGGATGGAAGGGGGGATGGACATCCCCCCTTCCATCCTTTTTTTTCGAGTTTTACCGCTTCGAGTGTGAGTAATTACGACTTCTTCATATTTTACTCTTTCCCTCACAAAGGAGACTTCGGATGTTTAAGAAGCTCAAGGAATCGGCGTGGCGGATGCCAGATTTTGGGGGATTGGTGGGCTGGACAACCTACCAATTTATCTTGCCTGATAAACACTACAACTGTCGCTCACAGCACGAGCGAAACTTTATACATCGCGGAGGTTACCCATTGGGTGAATGTGTAGTAAAATCTGGTCGGTACGCAGGAATACTCGCACCTTACAATTTAACGAAGGCAGGGGAGAGCGCCGAAAATTGCACCCCAATTTTCGGCCACCGAAGGGGCAAGTCTGAATCGATAGGACTCAGGCGAAACTCTCAGGTAAAAGGACCCTGCCTCTCGCACCTCTCTGGAAAGGAAACCGCCCCAGGCGCATTTCCACCGACGGGGCAAGGGGCGGATTTCCATCCGCTTCGAATCTCTCAGGTACATGACAGAAGGCGCACGCAGTTTCTACGCGTGCGCCTGTTTGTTTTAAAGGCGGAGGAGGTAGATAGGGTAAATATGGTAAACACGGTAGATAAGGTAAATACAAATACCCTATCTACCCTATCTACCTTATCTACCTTGTCTACCTTATCTACCTTATCTAACTTATCTACTACTACATCTACCCTACCCACTTTTCTCCCGGAGGCTCCCCCATGAACATTCCCAACGATTTACGCTTCACCCAAAAAGATGAATGGATTCGCGTCGAAGGCGGCGTTGACGGCAACGCTGTCGGCACCATCGGCATCACCGATTACGCGCAGGATCAACTCTCCGACATTGTGTTTGTCGAAGTGCAGGTCGGCGAAGGCGATGCGCTTAGCAAAGGCGATGCCATTGCCGCCGTCGAATCCGTCAAAGCCGCCTCGGACGTGTACGCGCCCGTCAGCGGGACCGTGACCGCCATCAACGACGCCCTCTCCGACACCCCCGAGGCCGTCAACTCCGACCCCTACGGCGGGGCCTGGATGATCAAGATCGAACTCAGCAACCCGTCCGAACTCGATGAACTCATGGACGCCGCGGCCTATGAGGCCTATCTCGGCTCGCGCGAACACTAACATTCATGTCAGGATGCCAGGTGTCAGGTATCTGGTTGTTCTTAAACCTGTTCCCTGACACCTGACACCAAAATACCTGACACCTTCTTCAGGAGGTCTACTGTGACCAAGCTCACCAACCGCGAACTCCTTCGCCCCGCGGACGACTTCGCTCACCGGCACATCGGCCCGCGCGACACCGATCTGCCCAAAATGCTCAAAACGGTCGGCTACGATTCCCTCGATGCCCTGACCGACGCCGCCGTCCCCAACGTCATCCGCAGTGCCGGAGAACTCAACCTGCCCGAACCCCTCACCGAAGTCGAGACCATTGCCGACCTGCGCGCCCTTGCCAACCAAAACAAAGTCTTCCGCTCCTTCATCGGGCAAGGCTTTTACGACACCGTCACCCCCGCCGTCATCTAGCGCAACATCCTCGAAAACCCTGGCTGGTACACCCAATACACCCCCTACCAACCCGAAATTTCCC
>JABWBV010000178.1 GCA_013359445.1 Anaerolineales bacterium
TGCCGGTGATGGCGTATTCGCCGCCGGTAATGGCGCAGTAGATGGCGGCGTTGGTGATGTAGCCAGTGATTTTCAGGCCGCCGTCGGGGCATTCGCCGTTCATCAAGGCCCATTCTTCGCACTGGCGGTTATCTTCAAAATGGCAGACACCGTATTCGCCGCCACTGCCGTCTTTTTCAATGGTGAGGGTGCCGCCTTTGTCGGTGCAGTTGACGGAGGCGGGGTTGGGCATATCGGCTTTGGATTCTGTGCCGCACGCGGCGATAAACAGGGCAAAGAGGGAAAGGGCAAGGATGAGTTTGAGGGTTTTTAACATGGCCGGTACTCCTGGTGTGATGAGGTGTTTATTGTTCTGTGAAATTAAACGAGAGAGTCTTAAAAATAGTTCCGGCGTGTTTTGAAGCAGATATGACGATGGAATCTGGTGCACGGCATTCCCAGATTTTATAGAGATAGCGTAAAATGGCGAGAAGTTGGCGCCCACAAGCAACGCCACAATTTATTCCATTTACCCATTCTACAACGAGGAAAAATGAAGAACAAAACCGCCAAACCCTTTGAATTTTCGACCCTTTCCAAATGGCTCCACTGGGGCAGTATGTTTTTACTGTTCGCCCTGATGGCCGCAGGCACCCTGATGGTTGGCCTGGAAGATGGCGATCCGCAGAAAATGACGATTTACCGCATCCACGGGATGATCGGGCTACTGATTGTCCTGGCCACGATCGCGCGCATTGTCATCCGCCTGCGGAGGCCTCAGCCCCTCCCCGAAGGGATGACTGAAACATGGAATATCTGGTTGCACAACATCATTCAGTGGGGCATTTACCTTGTCCTGCTCGGCATTGGGATCAGCGGCATGGGCACCCTCGCGCTGAACAATATGATCGCTTTCACGGCTGATCCGGCGGCGTTGGATCGCACGGTTCCCACCATTCAGGGGCATTTTCTGATGACCCGTTTGTATCTGCTGTTGATGATCCTGCATGTGGCGGGGGTTCTGCGCCATCAGTTTACCCGCAGTAATGTTCTCCGCCGCATGGGCCTGAATATTCCGTTGGGCAAAGCCTGAAATCCAGGAAAAGTGCAAAAAAAAGGATGAAAGGGACTCGCTCCCTTTCATCCTTTTTTGTTCGAGGCGATTAAGGATGGGCGATGACTTGCCGAATCTTTTGTAAAGGCAGGCTGACCGCGTCCGGGGTACATTTTTGACAGGCCTCCTCCGGGGATACCCACGCAAACCGATCATGTTCTACGCTCAGGCGCACTTCCGCCTCGCGCGGGGCCTCTGTCACAAACACCCACCAATCTTCCGTGCCGCAATCCGTCAAATTCGGAACCCCTTCCAGCCCCGTTTCCTCGAACAACTCCCGCCGCGCGCAAACCTCCACCTCCTCACCAGGATGCCGCGCCCCGGACGGGGGAGTCCACGCCCAATCGCCTTCCTCGCCCTGCCCCGTGCGGTGCAGAATCAGAAATTCCACACCTTCCGCGGTGCGCTGGTAAACGACAATGGTCACGCCATACGGTTTCTCCGGGCTGATCGGCTGGCCGTCCCAGGTGGTGTGTTCGTGCATAGGTGGGGGAAGGGGAATTGGGGGGATTTTATGGGAACTCACGGGAACTGGGATTTCCGAATTCCCATAAGTTCCTACGAGTTCCCACAAGTTCTCCTGACTTTTACTGCGGCGCAGGTTCCTCCGTCACCGGAAGCGTTTCTGTCGAAGTCGTATCCACGGTCGGCACAATGCCGGGGCCAGGGATGACGATGGTGGGGGTCATGCCTTCGGTCGTAAAGATGATTTTGTCGGTCGGTTTGAGGGCGGCGGCGTTGGCCAGTACCATTTGGAGCATCAAATAGTCGGGGTTTTGGGCGTAGAGTTCGGCGAGAAGGATTTCCTGCGCGAGGTCAACCTTTGCCTGTTCAACGGCGGCGAGGGCGAGGGCTTCCTGGATCGCCAGGTCTTCCTGGGCGGCGAGGAGTTCGTTGGCTTTTTCCGCTTCGATGACAGATTGCTGGGCTTGCAGACGTTCGAGTTCGAGCTGGGCGAGGATGGTCTGCTGGCGGGCTTCTTCTTGAATCCCGGCCTGGGCGACGCGAATTTCACCTTCTTTGGCGGCCTGGGCGGCGGCGGCTTCCGCATCGGCTTTTAGTTTGTCTTGCGCGGCTTTTTCGGTGGCGAGGCGGCTTTGCACGATGGAGTCGAGGGCGGCTTGCACTTCGGGGGACAGCACTACTTCGGGGACGACGACGTTTTCGATTTGCAAGCCGTAGTTTTCGGCGAGTTGGCTCAGTTCGTCGTCAATGCAGGCGCGAAGATCGTCGCGGGCGTCGCCGATGATGGCATCGTCGAAGGTCCGTTCGCCCACGCACACCTTCATCGCCTGACGGGCCAGGTCTTGCACGCGGGTTTTGGTCAGTTCGTCATCCATGAAAATGTTGCCGTATTGCGGCCAGAGGGTCAGCAGTAAATCGCGGCGGGCGAGGTCGGGGCGGAACACATCGCCGCTGACGACGAGGCCAATGCGTTGTTTGTCGCTGGTGATGATTTCTTCATCCCGCACGCTAAAGGGCACGGCCTGGCTGGAGACGGTTTTGATTTCCACAAAAAAGCCAACGTCGCTATACACGCCAGGGCCAACGACATCCAAAATCTTGCCGCCCTGAAAGCGGACGCCCACTTGATTTTGATCCACGCGGGCAAAGAGATAATAAAACTGGTTGGCAAAAGGAAGGATGACCGCCACGAGGATGATGAACACAACAATGACAACCAGAAAGGTGCGGACACTGCGTCCAAGAGCGGGCAAACGATCTTTCATAAAAGGAACCTCCGAAGGAAAAAGTTTTGAATATTAACGCAAGAATCGGGCGGGAGTTTTGCACAGCGGATTGAAATTTCGTCCTTGCCTGGAGGGACAACACCGGATCATCTGTGTCATTCAAATATGCTCGGCGATAGAGGGGAATGAGGCGTGATGCGTGAATTTCACGCATCACGCCTCACGTTTCACAAATCGCGCAAAAGCTCCTTCACCTCAAACACCGGCCCCTCGGTACACGCCAACCGAACATTTTGCCCGCGCCCAACCGCGCAGACGCCGCAATCGGCGAGACCGCCGCAAGGCATGGGGGTGACGATCAGGGCCTGGGCCGGGCAGGGGAGGTAACGGTCGTTGGCCAGGCCGAGAAGTTTGGGGAGTTCGGGGAGGCGTTCGAGCGGGAGGTCGAGGGCCAGAAAATCGGCCCAACGCAGGGCGGCAGGGAGGTCGGCGAGGGGGTTGATTTCGAGGGCAAGGGGGAGAAAAGGTGAAGAGGAGAAGAGGGAAGAAGGAGCCGCGGTGAAGAGGGCGGCATTGTCGGCGAGGGGAAGCAACGGGAGGAGGCGGGAGAGGGTGTCTCCCAGGGTGACCAGCGCGAGGTTGCGAATCGTACCGGGGAGGCGGAAGCCTTTGCCGAGCGGCCCACGCAGATGGAGACTCGTCCCTAACTGCCAGGTCGGGGGGATGGGTGGGGCGGCGATGAACGAGCCCGGCGCGTGCCCGGCGGAAAATAACCCCTCTGCGAGGGGGGCGTCGGCGTCGTCCGGGGCGTGGGCGAGGAGATATTGGCCGGGGGCAGGGATCGCTTTGGGGGGGCAGGTGATGCGCGCGGTTTTCCGCCCTTCTGCACTCAGTTGAAACTCTATGATGTTTCCAACGTAATTTTGCATAGCGGCATGGTATCATGCTTCTTGTTTGGATGCAATTTTGTTGGGTCTAACCCACATGTTTTGACGCAAGTGCGTTAAAAAGGAGTTTCTATGAATATCTCAACCATTGTTGGTGCAATTGCCTCGCTTTCCTGGTTGTTGGTGATCGGGGCGATTGCGATTACGGTTATTCGGGCGTCCCGGGGGCGAGGGACAAAAGGGGGCGCGACGATCATTGTCGTGGCGGTCGTGTTGGCATTGGCGCTGACCACCGTGAGTCAGGGCCTGGTCTTTATTCCACCGGAATCCCGCGGCGTGGTCATCTCTGCCCTCCAGGCGGGTGGCGTGCGTCAGGATGCCTTGCCCAGCGGATTGAATTGGATCGTGCCGTATGCTGAAAATGTCGTCACGTATTCGATTTCCCGCCAGACGTACACGATGTCGGCTGTATCGAGTGAAGGTCAGGTGCAGGGCGATGATTCCGTGCAGGCCCGCACCCTCGATGGGCAGATCGTGTTTGTGGATGCTTCGGTGATTTATGCGGTCAACCCTGCCGAAGTGGTGCAGGTTCACATTGACTGGCAAAGCACCTATCAGCAAAATTTGATCCGCCCAGTCACGCGCGAAGCGATTCGGGATGTCATTTCGGGCTTTGGGATTGAAGAGGTGTATGGGGTGCGGCGCGCAGAAGTACAAACCAATGTGACCGCGGAACTCGAAACCAAACTGGCGAGCGAAGGGCTGATTCTTGTGGATTTTGTCCTTCGTAACGTGTCGTTCTCCGATGAATACGCCGCCTCGGTGGAACAAAAACAAATCGCCGAACAGTTGGCCCAACAAGCGGAATTTGTCGTCGAACAGCGCCGCCAGGAAGCGGAACAGGCCCGGCAAACTGCCCAGGGTGCCGCCGACTCCGTCGCCATCGCCGCCGAAGGGCAGGGTCGCGCGGTCATCATCGCCGCCGAAGCGGAAGCGGAAGCCCGTCTCATCCAGGCCCAAGCCGAAGCGGAAGCGTTGCGCTTGCTTGCGGAGGCGATCAAAGACAACCCCGATATTTTGACCCTGCAATACATCGAAAAACTGGCCCCGAACATTACGGTCATGCTCCTCCCGGCGGATAACCCGTTCCTCTTCCCCCTCCCGGAGATTGGCCCGCCCGCCGTGACGACCACCCCCACCGTAACGCCAACGGTCGTCCCCACCGTCGAACCTACGCCGACGACCACAACGCCCTAACGCGTTTCGTCCCGTAACGACGCAGGCTTAGAAAGTTCACTAAAAAAGCGTGAAAGAGAGATGTACATCTCCCTTTCACGCTTTTTTTTGAAGCGCTGTGGCGTGCGCGCTTAGTCCGCTTCTCCTTTCCGCATCGGGGAGACCAACACCTTATCTACCCGGCGCCCGTCCATATCCACCACTTCAAACATAAACCCGCCCCACGCAAATTTTTCTCCGGCGGTGGGCACTTTGCCCAGGTGGGAAAAGACAAATCCGCCGATGGTGTGGTAGTAGCCCGTCGCCTCGCCGGGTAGGTCCCCTTCAATTTCCAAAGTTTCTTTGGCTTTATCAATCAGGCACAAGCCATCCATCAAAAAAGACCCATCCTCGCGTTGGAGGATGTCAGGCTCGTCCAGCAAGCCATATTGGGGCACATACCCGACAATATCTTCCAAGATGTCGTTGTGGGTGACCACGCCTTCAATCCCCCCATATTCATTGACCACAAACGCGAGAAAGGCTTTGCGCTTTTTGAAGAGTTCCAACACTTTGAGGGCGGGCAAATTTTCCAACACAAACAAGGGGCTGTGGGCGAGGGCTTTGAGGTCGATGGGTTCCGTGCCCAGGCTTTTGACCAATAAATCTTTGGTGTTGATGGTGCCGATAACATCATCCAGGCTGGTTTCTGCCAGGGGGAGGCGGGAATGTTCGCTTTCGAGCACTTTTTGCTTGATTTCTTCGAGACTGTCGTGAACACTTAGCCACACCACCTGGGACCGCGGGGTGAGCAGTTCCCCAACCTTGCGCTCTCCCAAACGCATAACGCCTTCGAGCATGTCTTGTTCGCTGGCCTCAAAAATGCCGCTTTCCGTGCCCTGCGCGATGAGGACTTTGATTTCTTCTTCCGTGATGGGGGGATCGCTGGAGGGGCGGATGCCCAAAAGCCGGAGCACGAGGTCGCTGGCGAGGCTCAACACCCGCACAAAGGGGGCCACGACCGGGGTCAGCACCCGTAGGGGGACGGCAAACGAGATGGCGATTTGTTCGGGGTTGTTTAACGCGATCCGTTTCGGCACCAGTTCGCCGATCACCAGGGAAAAGAAGGTAATGGTGACGACGACAAGAAAGACGCTGATCGCTTCGCTGTACGGGGCGAGCAGGGGGACGGTGAGCAGGATGGCTTCGAGTTCTTCGGCCAGGGTGGCCCCCCCAAAGGCCCCGGCGAGAATCCCGACCAGGGTGATGCCGACTTGCACCATCGCGAGAAAATCGGCGGGGTGATTGGCGAGGCGGAGGGCGTTTTTGGCGCCCGCGCGGCCTTCGTCGGCTTGTTGTTGCAGGCGCGCTTTGCGGGAGGCCACCAGGGCCATTTCGGACATGGCGAAGAGGCCGTTGAGGAGGAGAAAGAAAAAGAGGATGAGGATTTCGAGGAGGGAGTTGTTCATTTTTTTGAAGGGTACTCGGCCAGGGTCGAGATTACCCTTTTTTCTGGGGAGTTTCCTCTCTATGCCTGAACCGTACTGCTGAAGAGTCCATTTTACTCGAACCGACGCATCGCGTTCCTTAAAAACCCGCCCTGCTTTTGTCTTGGGGACCCTCTTGCCCAGCCCCTTCCTCCTCCACCGTCCCAAACAACCGCGCCGCCGCTTTGATCTGCTCCCTATCCCCGATCAGCCCTACCCGATCCCCCGGCGCAAACACCGTCATGGATTTGGGGTTGGCGATCAACTGTCGGTCGCGTAAGATGCCCACCACCGACGCCCCCGTCCGCGCCCGGAGATTGGCCGAGGCCAACGTTTGCCCCGCCAGGGCATTGTCTGGCGGAATCCGAAACCACGTGATCCCAATCGTCTGACTGGCCGACAGCAGGTCGCGCAACAGCCGGTGCTCTTCCTCGGTATTGACATGGGCGTCGTAATGGTCTTGCCGGACGGCGTCGGTATAGCGGGAAATCTCTTCGAGGGGAAAATCCAATTGCAGGAGCGTGTGCCGCACAATTTCCAGCCCCCCTTCCAACTCCGGGTGGATGACGTGCCGCGCACCCAGTTGGGACAGCCGCGTAACGCCCTCTTCGGTCATGGCGCGGGCGATGATGGGCAGGTTCGGGGCAGTATCCCGCGCGGCCGCGACGATGAGTTCACTCGCCGCCTCCTCGGGCACGGTCACCACCAACGCCCGCGCCCGCGCCAACCCCGCATGACCGATGACCTCGGAATTCGCCGCGTCCCCGTACAGGGTGGGAACCCCGCGTTGCCCCAATGCCTCCACGCGTTCGGCGTTTTCCTCCACCACCAAATACGGAATTTTCAACAGGTCGAGCAAGTCGGCGATATGATGCCCCACCCGTCCGTACCCGATGATGACAACGTGGTTGGCAATCGTCTCGGCGGGGGGCGCGGCGGTCGGGCCGTGGCGGTCAAACACCTTCCACACGGCGGGAAAGCGCTGGAGCCATTTTTCGAGCGGACGGATGAGGCGGATGATGGGCGGGTTGAGGGTGATGGAGAGCAAGGCCCCCGCCAGAATCAGCGAATATTGATCCGCGTTAATCAAACCGGTGGCGATGCCCGCCTGTCCCAAAATGAAAGAAAACTCCCCGATCTGACTCAGCCCTGCCGCCACCACCAACGTTGTCCGCGCGGGCCACGGAAACACGAAGCCCATCGCCAGCGTCGCCAACGGTTTCCCGATGACGATCAGCCCGGTCAACGCCAGCACGCTTCCGAGGTGGTTCAACAAATACATCGGATTGACCAGCATCCCAATCGAAACAAAAAACAGCACGGCAAACGCCTCCCGAAAAGGCAGGATATCCGCCCCCACCTGATGGCTCAACGGCGATTCGCTTACCACCACCCCGGCGACAAACGCCCCCAACGCGAGGGACACCCCAAAAATCTCCGCCGCCCCCAGCGCGATCCCCAACGCAATCGTCAACACCGCGAGGATAAACAACTCCCGCGACCGCGTGTGTGCGATCCGGCGCAACACCTCAGGAATCACCCGATTCCCGACAAAAAACACAAGTGCGACAAACCCCGCGGCTTTGAGCAACGTCAGGCTTAGCCCTGTCCAGTCGAATCCTTCTGCGGTGTCGGCCAGTGTGGGCATGAGCACCAAAATCAACACCGTCGCCAGGTCTTCCAGGATGAGCCACCCCACCGCGGCTTGTCCGTGTGAGGTGTTTAGCAAGCCGTTGTCCATCAAGCCCCGGAGCAAGACCACCGTACTCGCAATCGAAATGGACAGCCCTAGCACGATCCCCGCGGCGGGCGTCCACCCCATCACCTGACTGAATCCGTACCCCAACAAGGTCGCAAACGTCATCTGTCCCAACGCCCCCGGAATCGCCACCGCCCGTACTTTCCACAGGTCCCGCAACGAAAAATGTAACCCCACCCCAAACATCAAAAAGATCACGCCCAACTCCGCCAACTGGCTGATCATTTCCGTATCCCCCACAAACCCCGGCGTAAAAGGCCCGATCACAATGCCACTGACCATATAGCCGATCAGCGTCGGCAGGCCAAGCCTCCGGGCGATCAGTCCGCCGATAAAGGCAACCACTAAAGCGATGGCAATATTAATGAGTAAGGGTACTTCGTGCATCATGTCCTCGGTTTTTCTAGATGATGACGGGAAATCATCGAAAAAAGGGTGAAAGGGGGGGGGCCCCCCCTTTCACCCTTTTTTTGGGGGAACTTCCTACGCTTATGGGGTGTAAAAGTATAAGTCTGCGTTTTCCGCTCGCCCCGGATTGCCAAATCCGGGCCTTCCTCCCGGTGGGATTGTCGGCAAGTTGCCGCGCAATCCCGCCGGAGCGATCTACGAAATTATTCTTTTACAAGCCCTTAGTGAGTAGGTGCCAGGCTTTTATCCCGTGTTTTTATTCTAATCTGGGCATTACCGCAAAATGATGGGCATATACATTTTCTTTAGTTCTCCTAATGTAATCACCGCCTCGAACCATGCACTCACATTATTGTGTTCATCCCGAAACTGGACCGCCACCTGGACTTCCCCGGGGCCGAAGACGATGATCTCCTTTGTCGAGGTGTACGGTTCCCAGGGGGTGGTCAGGCCCTCGTATGCGAATCGCATGTCCGCGGCGGAGGTGGCGCAAGGCCCGGCATCGGTGGCAGACAGGGTAAGCGTGAGGTTGGGTAACACGGCAGAGGAAGCGCCCCCGTTGATGAGGATCGTCCCTGTCGGGGCCGGGTCGGGCTGGACGGTTAGGGGAATGACCGCGCTGTTGTTCGCCTCGTTGGTCTCGGTAATCACCGCGCCCCCGTCGGCGAACGCTTTGAGATACCGCGTCCCGGTCAGAAAACTATTCACCGAGAGGCCAAAATAGCGCGTTTGCCCCGCAGACACCCCGGAAATGTTGGCGGTGAAGACGCGGTTCGTAAAGTCGGATGGGGTCTCGTCGTTGTAGAGGTACACCTGATGTTTGCCCGCATCCACCCCGCCCTGATTGGCAATTGAAAACAGCACGGAGAAAAATTCGCCCTGACAGACCTCAGCAGGGGTGGCGATGAGATTGGGCACGCTCAGGTCCGGGCTGACACTTCCGGGCAGGATGTGGAGCGTCGCCACGGCGGGGTTGGAAAACGGATGGGGGGAACGAACCCATTCCTCGCTGGGGGTGAAATCGGTCAGCGTGCCATCTAGCCCGCCGACGCTATCCGCCGCGATCAGCCCCGCGCCCTCATCGAGTTTGTAATACCCGATCAACCCCGGTTCCATGCCAGTCAACGACCCCCACATGAGTTCCCAAAATGTCACCTCGTCGAGGACAGTATTCCACACCCGCACTTCGTCAATCATCCCGGGGAAGGTGGACGTGTCAAACGCTGGTTTTTGCCCGATGCCGCGTACCGCCGCATTGTTCCCCACCACGAGGTTGAGGGTGGATGTGCTATCCCATTGCCCGTTAATGTACAACTTCGCCTCGCCCGTGGCACTGTCCCACGTCGCGGCGACATGCACCCACTGGTTCAGCGGGATCGGGGCCACGGACGACATCCCCACGCCCCACACACTCCCGTCCCCGAGGTTGAAATGCAGGTGGCCCTGATCATCTATCGCAAACGAGTTGATCACATCCTTCGAGAAGATTTCTTCAAACGCCCCCGTTGCAAATGCGCGGTACACCCACGCCTCCACGGTTAAATCGCCCAGGTTTTCGTAACTGTCTCCCAAGTCGATGTAACTGTCCACGCCGTCGAACTCTACTGCGGTTCCCAACGCATCCGACGCGGCGTACACAAACGTGACAACCCCGGTGTAGCCAAACGGCGGCACATAATCGAAACTGCCATTGCTGTTCAAGGTCAACGTGCCAGTGAAGGGTGGGGCGAAGAGATAGGCGGAAAAAGGGTCCAGTTCGGCATCGGTGTCGTTTGCCAACACGCCGGGGGCCAGAATATGGAGCGGGATGTCTTGCGTGGTGGTGAAAACATCATCGGTGGCGAGCGGCACGTCGTTGACCGCGGGGATCGTCATCGTGACGACCGCCGTATCGGTCAGCACGCCATCGCTGATCGTGTATTGGAACGTGTCCACCCCGTTGAAATCGAGATGTGGCTGATACCCGAACGACCCGTCCGGGTTAGAGAAAAAGATCGTGCCGTGGGTGGGCGTGGTGATTTCCGTGACCGAAATGGGGTCCCCATCCGGGTCGAAGTCCCCCGCGAGCAAGCCGGGTGCCCCGACCGAGATCGACCAATCTTCCGTGATGACGAACGTGTTGCCGAGCGCGACCGGGGGCAGGTTCCCCGCGGGGGCTGTCCCTGGCCCGTTCGTGTTGTCCCTGTCCAGCGAGCGGGCTAACCCCTGCATCGCGGCCAGGGGCAGGAAGGCCAGCAGGACGACCAACACCAGTAAAAGGGGCCGGGGAAATTTAAAATCAGGCAAATTCAAAGCTCCAACCGCGGCTCAGGTCAGGGTGAGGGCCTTCACTGCCGCAGAGTAGTGGGCTTGCGTGGCGGTGGAGGTTTCGACACACAGGTCCAGGTCTTTTAACAACCCATCGGCGACATCGTAAATCCACCCATGCACCGCCACCGTTTGCCCCCGCATCCAGGCGTCTTGCAGGATCGTCGTTTCACAAACGTGGCGAACCTGTTCGATCACGTTGAGTTCACACAAGCGGCGGGCCTGTGCCGCAAAATCGGGGAGCGCCTCCAGTGCGGGTTGGTGCATTTCGTACACATCGCGCACATGCCGGAGCCAGTTGTCCACCAGCCCCATCCGTTTTTGCTGGAGCGTGGCCAGCACCCCGCCGCACCCGTAGTGCCCGCAGACGATCACATGTTGGACGTGCAGGACATCCACCGCAAATTGCAAGACCGATAACGCGTTCAGATCGGTATGCACCACCAGATTTGCCACGTTGCGGTGCACAAAGACCTCTCCCGGCAACATCCCAATGATTTGGTTGGCGGGCACGCGGCTATCGGAGCATCCGATCCAGAGGATTTCCGGGCTTTGTTGTCCGGCCAGGCGCTGGAAAAAGAGGGGGTCGTTTTCGGTCATCTGCCCGACCCAGGCCCGGTTGTTGTCGAAAAGATGGCGGAGTTTTCGCATTATGGATTCACGATCACTTCTACCGACGCACTCGCGAACCCGCCGTTCCCGTCGGAAATGGTGTAGGTGAAGCTGTCACTGCCCGTGAAACTGGCGTTGGGCGTGTACGTCACACTGGTCCCATCGGTGGAGACGGTGCCATTGGCTCCGTCGGTAGTGGCGGTGATTGTCAGCGGGTCGCCGTCCGGGTCGGAGTCGTTCGAGAGGACAAAAATCGTGACCGGGGTGTTGAGCACGGTGCTGGCGCTGTCATCGTAGGCGACGGGGGGTAGGTTCGAGGGAAACGGGGTGAGAGTGGGGGTCGATGTGGGG
>JABWBV010000792.1 GCA_013359445.1 Anaerolineales bacterium
CGGGTTCGAGGGCGTAATACATCCAGACGACCGCACCGATGAAAAGGCCCGCAATCAGCAAGGCTCCTAAAAAGACCCAGGGACTAAAAATAATTCTTAACCAGGTTCGCATAAATACCTTTGGTTTAATGGGATAGTGCCCCGCCAGAAACGGGAGAACCATTCCTTTCTATTCAGGTGTGGAGGCGTGTTGCTCATTTGACGTAGGCGGATGAGACGTTTTTTCGGTTGGCACGAGGACACGCAGGCCCTGTGCCCAAATCTGAATTTCCGCTTCTTGTACGGTGCCGTAGGGTTCGCCATCCAGGTGCATCCATTCTGGGGTGGCGAAGGTGAGTTTCAACTGGCGAAACGGAAGGCAAAGCGTGTTGCGATCTTGGACGTGTTGCCCCCGCCCCAGGTTCCACAAATGCCTGATCACGGACGGGACCCCGCCGTTTTTTCCACTGCCGAGGAGCCACAATTCCTGTTTTCCGTCATTCCATCGGGCATTTGGGGAAAGCAAACCACCTGCGTATAACCGTATGTTGCCAGCCAAAGCCAGGATAAATCGGCCCTCGACCGTTTGCCCATCTGCCGTCACCTGAACTTGTGCCCCTGGCCATCCTCTAGCACACTGAAAAATGGTGAGAAGGTAATAAATTTCGTTCAGGCGTTTCATCCAGCGACTGCGCTTCCGTTCCAGGCGGTCAATCACACGGGCATCTAGCCCAAACCCGGCCCATAATAGATACGGGAGACCGTTGCACAGGCCGATGTCCATGGTTTGGACATGCCCTGCCGCCAATTGTCGCGCACTTTCGACGAGTCTCTGCCGCCCAACGATAGGCAAGCCCAATTCCTGTGCCCAAACGTTGGTGGTGCCAGTCGGTAACACGCCCAACGCGGTCGCCGATCCCGCCAACCCGGCCACCGCTCGCCCCAAAGAGCCATCGCCGCCCGCCACAAATACGGCCTCCCAGTTTTCCCGTGCGGCAGTTTGGGCGAGTTCTGTCACGTGAGCCGCACTTTGGGAAGGCTCAAAATGGACCTCCCACCCGGTCAAGGCGCGGGCGGCCTCGCGCACGTCCCGCTCTGCCCCAACCCGGCCCGCCGCTGGATTCCAAATCAACATGGCTTTTTTCATGCCCCGATTGTAAACGATTCAACGATTCAGCAAACCAGCAAACCAACAAACCAACAAACCAACAAACCAACCAACAAATCAACTCCCCAACAAATCAACCAGTCAACCAACCAACTCATCAACAAAGAAACAAACCAACAAATCAACAAACCAATCCCCATGATAAAATTCTCCTACCATGACCCAAAATTCTGCCCTGCTCAATAATCGATACGCCCTCCAAAAAAAGATTGGCAAAGGCGGCATGGCCGTCGTTTACGAAGCACATGACCTGATGCTCGAACGAACGGTGGCGATCAAGATTCTACGCGAATCTTTTTCCCGTGATCCAGCCTTCCGAGAGCGGTTTCGCCAGGAAGCCAAAGCCGCCGCCAATCTCACCCACCCCAACATCGTCACCATCCACGACTTTGGGTACGATGCCGGGCGGTTGTTCATCGTCATGGAACACGTGCCCGGTACGGACCTGAAAACGATTGTGGAACAACGCGGGCGCTTCAACCTGGAAGAAGGGATTCCCTTGCTTGTGCAGACGTGCGCGGGGGTGGGGTACGCGCATCGCGCGGGGTTGGTTCACTGCGACATCAAACCGCACAACATTCTCATCACGCCCGATCAGCGGGTCAAAGTGACCGATTTTGGCATTGCCCGTGCCCTGGCGTCCATTAAACCCGATGAAAAAATGGACGTTGTATGGGGGTCACCCCAATATTTTTCCCCCGAACAAGCCGATGGACGTGCGCCCTCCCCAGCCTCCGATGTCTACTCGCTGGGCGTGATTATGTACGAGATGTTTACGGGCCGCTTGCCGTTCATCAGTAATTCCACCGAACACCTCGCCCGGATGCACCGCGAGACCAGACCGCTTCCCCCGTCGCAACTCAACCCGGACATTCCGCCCGTCCTCGAGCAGATCATCCAAAAAGTGATGACAAAGGAACCCTCCTCCCGTTATCGCACGGCAG
>JABWBV010000002.1 GCA_013359445.1 Anaerolineales bacterium
GCATAGCTTTGTAGTTCATAGGGCATGGTGTTTTTGTCGTCGGTGCGGCTCCGGGAGCCGCGAATATATTCTCCGACTTCAAGGCGATCTACGGTCCAGCCCCAGTAGGAGAGGGTGGTGGCGAGGGTGGAGGGGCCGCAGTAGTTCCATAGGCCGTGTTGGTGTTGGTATTTGAAACCGGATAGCCGAACGGTTTCCGGGAGGGGGGTGGGGGTCAGGGTGGGAGGGGGCGTGAGGGTTGGGGTGAAGGTTGGCCCCGGTTGGGTGGCGGTGGGGGTGCTGGTAGGGGAGGGGGTGGGGGTGTTGGTGGGGGCGAGGAGCACCTGCAGGGTTTGGGTTACGGAGAGGTCAATGGCGTCGATTTGTTCCTGTGGAATAAATACAACTTCTTCGGGCGGGTTGAGTTTGTAGCGGATTTCTGCCACCCACAAATCCAGGCGGTTCCGCACCGGGGGGAGAAATGATCCTGCGACGCCCAAAAATATGAGCACGGGCAGGATGATCATGAGGGGTTTTGCGAATTTTCGAGACATAATGGGCATTGTATCAAGGCTTGATTAAGAGGGGATGTGTCTCCCTTTGGGCATGAGTCCCCATGTGTTTCTGGCGTGGTGTCAGGGGGTGAACTTTTAGGGTAAGTTTACAAGAATGGTCCACAAGCCTGCCCCCACTAAAAAACTTGCCCATGCAAAACAGAAACTTAAAAACAGGAGATCGAACTTTGGCAGTCCGGGTTTAAGCACGGAAATGCCCGGACTACCCGGGTGATAAAACACGACGACGAGCGCGTAGGCTTCGTATTTCTCGATCATTTCGACGGTATTGGGACGCGCCAGGGCAAAGGTAATATTTTTCGATGTGTACCATTTTCCATTCACCAGATATTGGTAAACGATGTCTGGGTATTGGTCGTTCTTGCCCAAAAAGCTCCATTTTCGGAGCCTGGAACGGAGAATTTTGCCTGAGACGCGGAGCCACTTTTTGCTGGCCAGACCACCATAAAGGCGGAATGCTAACCATCCCCAGACCCCCAAGATAAAGAGATAGGTCAGGCTCCAGACGAGAATAAGGCGTAGGTCGTCAAACATTACGTGGGCAAAGACTCCTCTGAGATGTGCGAAAAATTACCACCCGCGTGCCCGTGCAATGGCCCAGGCGAAAATTTCCGCATATCTTTTCGCGGAGGTTTCCCAAGATAAATCCTGGTTCATGGCATTTTTTTGGATAGTTTGCCAATGGGGGCGGTTGTGATAATACGTTTGTAACGCCCGATACATGGCGTTCCAAAACGCGTCGATGGTGTAATCGAAAAAGGTAAACCCTGTAGACCCATCGTAGACGGTATCGGCCAGGCCCCCTGTCATCCGTACAATGGGCACGGTGCCGTAACGCATGGCGATCATTTGCCCCAGGCCGCACGGCTCAAACCGGGAGGGCATCAAAAACATGTCTGCGCCGGCATAAATCAACTGAGATAACATTGCATCATACGTCAGGTACGCGCGCATTTTGTCTTTGTGATAATGCGCCAGACGCGTGAACATCTGCTCGTATTCATCCGCACCCGTCCCCAGCACAATAAACTGCGCCTCCCCGCCCCCAAAGCCGTTGAGAAGCATGTGTAGGGGGTGCCCCATCAAGTCTAGTCCCTTTTGGAAGTCCAAACGAGAGACCAGGGCCAGGAGGGGGACATCATCCCGTTGGGGGAGGCCCGCCCGCGCCTGGAGTTCCCGTTTGTTGAAAATTTTGGCTTCCAACGAATTCGTGTCAAATTTATGAGCGATGTAAGTATCCGTGGCAGGGTTCCAGACATCCGTATCAATGCCATTCAAAATCCCGTGGACGTCGAACGCACGGCTGTGCAGGAGTTTATCCAGGTGGGCGCCGTATTCGGGGGTCATGATCTCGCGCGCATAGGTCGGGCTGACGGTGTTGATCATGGTTGCATGGTGAATGCCGCGGGCCATAAAGTTGACTTCGTCATAATTTTCTTCTGCTAAGCCATAGGTTTGCACCCCCATGTAGTCGAAAATTTTCCAATGGGTCCGCCCCTGGTGCGCCAGATTGTGGATTGTGAAAACGGTCGGAATGTTGCGGAACCGGTCATCCTGTGTCCCCGCGGTCGCCAACCAGGTAATGAGCGGGGCGGCGTGCCAATCGTGGGCATGGATGACATCGGGCCGCCAATCCAGCGCGGCAAGCAATTCGACTGCCGCTTTACAAAAGAAGGCGAACCGGTAAGCATCGTCGCTGTACCCGTAAATTTCAGGCCGCCCAAACAAATTCCACTCGGCAATGAAATAAATCGGCACATCCGATCCCGGCAGGGTTCCCCGAAACCCCCCAGCCGGACTCACCCCTACACCCGTCGGAACCCATAACTGACCGGGGAGGGCTGATAGGCCATATTTGTTGGTCGTGTGATATTCATGTTCCACCTTTTGATAGGCTGGCATCACCACGCGCACATCATGTCCAAGTTTTTGGAGATATTTGGGCAAGGCCCCACACACATCGGCTAGACCGCCGGTTTTGGCAAAGGGGGCAACTTCCGCGGAAATAGAAAGAATTTTCATAGGATCAAGTGCAAAGAATAAGTTAAAGCCATAATGAAGGAGACATTCACATATGAATTTTACTTTATTTTATAAAGTCTGTTGGGGCAGAGACCACAATTCTCGAGGTGGATATGAACGGACGAACGACTTTCCTAAAAAAAACGCGCGGAAATCAACAGATCTGCATAAAGATTGCCGTTCGTTGAAACGGAGAATTGTTTGGGTGGAGAAACGAAGCGATTGTCGCACCTGATCGAGGTGGTATAATGCCACGCGCACAGCATCACGCACAGAAAACAACCAATCTGGCGTGTGACCTTCACAGCTCATCCCAACGTACTCTGCATGAGTACAAGAAATCATCCACCAGGTTCGCGCTCAACCTAAAGAAACTAAATTTATGCTCGACAAAATCAATATCATCGAAACGCGTCTGCACGAAATAGACGAAGAACTTGCCAGTGTTGGGGGCGACTACGAACGGATCGCCCAATTGGGGAAAGAACGTGCCGAAATTGAACCCCTCGTGACCAAAGGCCGAGAATATCGTCAGGCCCTGGAAAATTTAGCCCAGGCGCGCGACCTCATCAACGGAAATGATGCCGAAATGGCCGAACTGGCCGCCCTCGAAATCGAAGACCTAGAACCGACCATTGCCACGCTGGAAAAAGAAATCCGGTCGATGCTCCTGCCCAAAGACCCCCGCGACGAACGCAACGTCATCGTCGAGATCCGGGCCGGCGCGGGCGGCGATGAAGCGGGCATTTTCGCCGCCGATCTCTTCCGCATGTACACTCGCTATGCCGAACGCCTGCGCTGGAAAATCGAACTACTCGACGAAAACGAAACCGGTGTGGGGGGGTACAAAGAAGTCATCTTTATGATCAAAGGCAACGGCGCCTTCTCCCGCCTCAAATACGAATCCGGCGTTCACCGGGTCCAACGCGTGCCCGTGACCGAGTCGCAAGGCCGCATCCACACCTCCACCGCCACCGTCGCTGTCCTGGCCGAAGTGGACGAAGTGGAAGTCGATATTCCCGCCAACGACATTCGGATTGACGTATTCAAATCCGCTGGTGCAGGCGGACAAAACGTGCAAAAGAACGCCACCGCCATCCGCATTACCCATCTCCCCACCGGCATGGTCGTCACCTGCCAGGATGAACGTTCCCAAACCCAAAACCGGCTCCGTGCGATGGGCATTCTCCGCGCCCGCTTGTTCGAAATGGAAGATGAAAAACGTCGCCTCGAAATCGAATCGGAACGCCGTTCCCAGGTGGGCAGTGGCGACCGCTCCGAAAAAATCCGCACCTACAATTACCCCCAATCCCGCGTCACCGATCACCGCATCAACGTCTCCTCCTACAACCTACCCGTCGTCATGGACGGCGACCTGGACACCTTCATCGACGAACTCGCCACCCGCAACGAAGCCGAACGCCTCGCCGCGGCCGGGCTGGACAATTGAAAATAGTGAAAGATGAATAGTGAATTCTTAATGGTTAATGACCTCCCTCATTCACAATTGACCATTCATCATTCACTATTGACCATTAAATCCCGCCTCGCCCCGTACACGGACACCCCCTCCCTGGACGCGCAAGTTCTCCTTGCCCATCTCACCAAGCAACCTCGCGCGTGGCTCCTCGCCCATCCCGAAGCCCCCCTCAGCCCCCCCCAACGCCAACACCTCGAAGACGCCCTCCAGCAACTCGAAGGTGGCCTTCCCCTCCCCTATCTCCTCGGTGCGTGGGAATTTTTCGGCCTCACCTTCAAAGTTACCCCCGCCGTCCTCATCCCCCGCCCGGAAACCGAACTACTCGTCGAAACAGCTTTAGAATGGCTAAAGCCTTCCTCCTCTCCTGCCGGAAAAGGGGCGCGTTTGTCTTTCGAACGCCGGGGTGAGGGATTCCACGCCGCCGATGTGGGCACCGGCTCTGGGTGCATCGCCATCTCCCTCGCTGTCCACTGCCCCCGACTCCACCTCCTCGCCACCGACCTCTCCCCCGCCGCGCTCAACATCGCCCGCCACAACGCCCAAACCCACCAGGTCTCCGACCGCATCACCTTCCTCGAAACCGACCTGCTACCGCCCAACCTTCCCCCTTCCACCTTCCACCTGATCTGCGCCAACCTCCCCTACATCCCCACCGCCACCCTCCACACCCTTACCATCTACGGGCGCGAACCCACCCTCGCCCTGGATGGTGGCCCGGACGGACTAGCCCTGATTGAACGCTTCCTGACTCAAGCCGCAACCTCCCTTGCCCCCGGCGGGTTAATGCTCTTGGAAATCGAAACCACTCACGGCGAATCGGCCCCTACTCTCGCCCGCCAACATTTTCCCACCGCCGACATAAAAGTCAAACCCGACCTCGCCGGACACCCACGCCTGCTTTGCATCCAAACATCCTCTGATGCAGGTTAGTTTGCTGGTTTGATGAATCGCTGAATTGCTGAATCGCCCCGTATGAAAACCACCCTCCTCTCCGCCAATGATCCCTATTCGCTTCGCCACGCCGTAGATGTCCTGCGGAATGGTGGCATGGTTGCCTTCCCCACCGACACTGTCTACGGCCTGGGTTCTTTAGCCTTTGACGCCATGAGCGTAGATCGGTTGTACATCGCCAAAGGGCGGAGTCATGAAAAAGCCATCGCGATTCTCCTCAATGGCGCAGACCAACTCTCACAAATCGCCCAAAACCTCAGCGAAGCCAGTCTAAAACTAGCCGAAACATTTTGGCCAGGGCCACTCACCCTAGTTGTCCAAAAACACCCCAGCGTGCCCGACGCCCTTTCCCCCCTGCCCACTGTGGGCGTGCGCGTGCCCGATCACCTCGTGGCGCTCAAACTGCTTGCCATGGCAGGCCCCCTCGCGGTGACCTCCGCCAACGTATCTGGCGAAAAAAACACCAACTCCGCCAAAGAAGTCATGGATCAATTGGGCGGACGGATTCACCTGATTTTAGACGGGGGCCGTTCCCCCGGCGGAATCCCCTCCACCGTCGTCGATTGCACCACCCCTAGCCCCACCGTTCTCCGCCCCGGCCCGATCTCCATTCGCGACATCGAAAAAGTTCTGGAAAACCCCGGATAATCCCCCGCCTCCCTTTCAATCACAGCATACTTCCGAAGGTTCAACCCAACGTGCTTTCAGAATGGTCTCAAACTTCAAAAATTTTATCGTTGTCAATCTTTGGAAGCCTGCCGTCCCTCTCACCAAACCTTTAACTCTGATTCATACGATGTTTAAGTCCCCGAGGATAATAGAGATACATCCTCCTCCCCAAAAAAGCCGCACTCAGGAAAACCTGATGTGCGGCTTTTAGGTTAAAAGGGTTTGGTATAATTCGGCAAATAGGAGTTTTCCAATGGTTACATTTGTTGCCCCACAAGAATTATCCGCCTCCGACCGCACCCCAAAGCGGATCAAGATGAGCTACGAAGAATATCTCCAATTCACTACCGATGCCCAAATCGTAGAATGGGTAGAAGGGGAGGCGATTGTCTACATGCCGCCAATTCATTTACATCAACGCATTGCGAATTTTTTGAATCTCTTAATTAGTTTCTTTGTTGAGCGTCTTGATTTAGGGGTAGTTATCATTCCCCCCTTTGAAGTCAAACTTTGGCCCGGCGGCCCCTCCCGCGAACCAGACCTGATCTTCATCAGCGCCAGCAACAAAACCTCTCTCACGCGGGAAAGATTTAAAGGTGCGCCTGATCTGGCTATCGAAATCGTCTCTCAGGGCAGTGCCACCGAAGACCGTGTCCGCAAATTCACCGAATATGAAAAAGCAGGCGTCCGCGAATATTGGCTGATTGACCCACGCCCACGGAAGCAACAGGCCGATTTTTATGTCTTGGGCGAAGACGGGTTCTTTCACTCCCAACCGATTGAAGACGACGGCGTTTATCGTTCGACCGTTATCCCCGATTTCTGGTTCAACGTAGATTGGCTTTTTGGCGAGGAACTACCCCCCGCCCAATCTGCCCTCGCCGAAATCATGCTCACCCACCCAAACGTATCCCCGGAAGAAAAAACGGCCTACGAAATTCTCCTCAAAGCCAAACGAAAATAAAAAAAGCCCGAAAGGGCTTTTTTTTATCAACATCAAACTTCCGTCAACGGCCAGTTCGGTAACGCATCAAAATCCAACCCATCCCGCTGTCCCTTCATAAACCGAAAATGTCCTGCCCCGGCAATCATCGCCGCGTTATCCGTACACAAAAACAACGGGGGAATATGCACCGGGAGCAGAGTCCGCATCCCAAACGCCTTCCGTAACTCAGAATTTGCCGACACCCCGCCTGCCACAATAATCCCCTTCGCCCCAAACTTCTTCGCCGCCTCGATGGTTTTGACGACCAATACTTCTACCACCGCCGTTTGAAAACTCGCCGCCATATCCGCGGCGGGAATCGCCTTCCCTTTTTCTTCCAACCCGCGGACTTCTCGCAGAACTGCCGTTTTCAGGCCGCTGAAGGAGAAATCCCAACCGCCTTCCAGCCACGCGCGGGGGAACTTAAATGTGAGGGGGTTGCCACCCTGCGCGGATTTCTGAATCGCGGGGCCGCCCGGATAGCCCAGGTCGAGCAGGCGCGCCACTTTGTCAAACGCCTCCCCCGCCGCATCGTCGAGCGTGCCTCCCAATCGTTCGTAGGTAAGATGATCGCGCATCAGAATCAATTCCGTATGCCCCCCGGAGACGATCAACACTACGAGCGGAAATTCCGGCTCGGGCACGGGGTCCGCCCCCGCGCGGGCGAGCCACGCCGAATACAGGTGCCCCTCCAGGTGGTTGACTCCGATCAGGGGTTTGCCACTCCCGAGCGCTAACCCCTTCGCCATGTTGATCCCCACCACGAGCGACCCCGGCAGACCCGGCCCGCGGGTGACTGCGATCGCGTCCACGTCCCCCAGGCTGAGGTGGGCTTGTTTGAGGGCTTCATCCACAATCGCGTGGATGGTGACAATGTGCTGGCGCGAGGCCACTTCCGGGAATACCCCCCCATATTTCGCGTGAATAGTCTCTTGTGAGGCAACCACGTTCGAGTGAATCACGCGCCCGTCTTCCACGATGGCCGCGGCGGTTTCATCACATGAACTTTCAATACCAAGAATACGGGTGGGAGCGCTCATTTACCTTATCTACCTTATCTACTATATTTACCGTATCTACCCCCGCACCGGAATCACCAAATCCAACGGATACTCCGCGAGAATTTCCATGACCCCATCCGGGCGCACCCAGACGGTGTCTTCGAGCCGGACGCCCATGCCTTTGCTGGGGTAGTACAGGCCGGGTTCCACGGTGATGACCGCGCCAGGGAAGAGAACGTCTTTGTCGGAAGCGTATTCCTTGTTGCGGAAGGAGGGGGCCTCGTGGACATGCAGACCGAGACCGTGCCCGAGCGAGTGGATGTACCCTTCTTGCAGGGTCAAATCCCCGCGGATGGTTTTGTGGCCGAGGGCTTCGAACATGTCGCAGACTTTTTCCTGGTATTGGGCACCGGGGGCGTTGAGTTTGAGTTCGCCCATGATGGTGTCATAGGTGGAGCGCACGTCGTCGTACAGGCTCTCGACGCCATCGGGGGCATAGCCGAGGCTCCAGGTGCGGGTGAAGTCGTAGTAGTAGCCGCCACCGGCCTCACAGGGGAAGATGTCGAAGATGATGGTTTTGCCCGTTTCCAGGGCTTCGTCGGGGTTGCCCTGGCTGTGGGGGACGCCCGCGTCGCGGCCCTGGGCGAAGATGAAGCCTTCGGGGGCTTCCGCGCCGCGTTCGGCGAGCCAGAAGTTGATCTGGCGTTTCACATCGCCGATGGTGAGCGGGTTTCCGTCGGCTTTGGTCAGTTTGCCGTTTTTCGCGGGATGGCTGGATAGGAATTCGGCGGTCAGGCCGACGACTTCGGTGGTGATTTTGCCCATCTTGCGGATGCGTTCGATTTCGGTTTCATCTTTGGTGGCCATCGCTTGCAGGAGGAGGGAGTTGCCGGGGGCTTCGCCGATGATTTCGAGGTCAGGGGCAATTTTTTGCAGGCGGGTGAAGATGGCAAAGGCGTCGTTGAGTTCGGTTTTGCCGTAGAGGGCCACGCGCCCGGAAGTGATGTCGTGGTCGGCGAGCATTTGCTGGTAGCGGAGGGCGGAGGCGAGGATGCGGTCGCCGTTGGCTTTTTGGAGCAGGTTTTTATAGTTGTAGTCGCTGAGGTTTTTGAGGGTGAGGCCGGATTTGGCGGCTTCATCCCGCTCCATCGTGCCGTGGAAGAGGACAGGGGCCGCGCCACGCGGTTTGATCAGGTCGGCGTGGGTGAGGGGCGCGCCGCCGGTGAGGTAGTACATGGCGGGGTTGTGTTGCCCCGCCCCGGTGACGAGGAGGGCGGCGAGGTCATTTTCTTGCATGAGACGGTCGAGGTCGGATTTCATGTGTGCTTCCTTTTGACACGAATTTTACGAATGATACGAAGGTGTGGCATTCAAGCAGGATTTTACCGCGTGAAGAAGGTTTTCGTCTTGTTCGTCTAAAACGGTTCGCGGATCGAATACGACTTGATCGTTTTCGACACGGGCGATGAGGGGCGGGGTGGCTTTGCGGAGGGTGGAGAGGAATCGTTGGGGGGAGGGGACTTTGAGGGCAAGGAGGGTGGTGAGGAGGGTTTCGCCGGGGAGACTGCCACCGCCGATGGTGGATTCACCGGAGATCAGTTCGCCCGTCCCGAGGGCGTCGCGCCAGGTTTGCGCGCGGGTGCGGATCGCGTCCGGGGTCAGGCTGATCATCCGCCAGATGGGGATTTCGCGTGCGGCTTCGCCTTTCAAATAGTGGAGCAGGGTGGCGGAGAGGGCGGCGTAGGTGAGTTTGTCGGCGCGGAGGGCGCGGGCGAGGGGGTGTTTTTTGAGTTTGGCGACTAAATCGGCGCGCCCGGCGATGATGCCTGCCTGGGGGCCGCCGAGGAGTTTGTCGCCGGAGAAGGTGACGAGGTCTACGCCCGCGGCGAGGGATTCTTGGACGGTGGGTTCGTGGGTGAGCGTCGCTCCGCTTACAAGCGCGGTGTCGAGGAAGGTGCCGGAGCCGAGGTCTTCGACGTAGGGGAGGTGGTGGGCGTGGGCGAGGGTGGCGAGTTCGGCGCGGGTGGGTTCGGTGTGGAAGCCGAGGATGCGGAAGTTGGATTGGTGGGCGGAGAGGAGGAGGGCGATGGGTTGTTCGGCGAGGGCGGTTTCGTAGTCGCGGAGGTGGACGCGGTTCGTCGCGCCGATTTCGACGAGTTTGGCCCCGGATTGGGCCATCACGTCGGGGATGCGGAACCCGCCGCCGATTTCGACGAGTTGGGTGCGGGAGATGAGGACTCGGCGACGTTTGGCGAGGGCGGAGAGGACAAGCATGACCGCGGCGGCGTTGTTGTTGACGACGAGGGCGGCCTCGGCCCCGGTGAGGCGTTTGAGCAGGTCTTCGGCGTGGTCGTAGCGGGAGCCGCGTTGGCCTTTGGGGAGGTCGTATTCGAGGTTGGTGTAGCCGAGCGCGGCGGTTTGCATGGCCTGGATGGCGGCGCGGCTGAGGGGGGCGCGGCCCAAGTTGGTGTGGATGATGACGCCGGTGGCGTTGATGACGGGTTGGAGGGTGGGGGTTGTCCAGGTGTGGAGGAGGTGGGTCGCGCGGGCGATCAAAGCATCGGGATCGGGGGCCTCGCCGCCAGAGGTTTGGAGGCGGGTGCGGGTTTCGTCGAGGGTGGCGCGGAGGGCGTCGGTGGTGAGGGGGCGTCCGAATTCGAGGAGGAGGGGTTCGGAGAGGGTGAGGAGGCGGTCTATGGAGGGGAGATTTCGGAGCATAGGAAGGTTAGGAGGAGGAAGGTTTATCGCCAAATCAGGATGGCGCGTTTTCGATTCATTTCCCAGGCTTGTTCAAAGGGCGCGCGAGGGGAAGATTTGCGGCCAAATATTGGATCGAGATAATCCACCATATCTTCGTGGATATTTTCAAGCACAACGGCATGATTTACCCACAACGCATGAAGGGGGTATAAATTGAGGAGGGCGATGGGGTAAATTCCTTCCGAAAGCCAGGCTTGCAGTTTTTGCCAGGGGACATCACGTAATTCTTCTGCGGACAAATTGTATTGCCGCGCGCAAGCGACCACTTCACTTGCACGTGTCCCTTGTTGGGTGGTTTTACAACATAAGCGTAACATGGATTCGTCAGATTCAATTCCCCAATGGAAAAGCACCATTCGTAGACAGGCGACTGTACAAGAAACACGCGTTTCTTGTGGGAAAAAAGTTAACACTAAACCCCCGGCAAACGTACCGATGCAAAAGCGGTTTCCAAGTTTGCCCCATTTTCTGTATTCAAGCGGTCAACATTTGCCTCAATGTCTTCCACGGTTGTCCACGCTGTGATGTGTCCAAATTCTTCGTCTACCACCAAAACCCCAACCGTGCCGACGATGCCGTAACCGGGTGAGGTGAGAACGAGTGGAACCACCCACCCAGAATGAAGAGCGGAGACCACATGCCAGGGAGAACCAATGCTAATTTGATCGCCAAGATGATCGGCTACGAAATCTTCACCAATGCGTTGGGCGTCTTGTTGGGTAATTTGGGTAGTTTTTAATAGGGGGGTAACCATTTTTTAGGCTCCAATCTCATGCTCAGAGGTAATTTCAAACTCCATATCCAATGCATTGGGATCATCAAACTCAGTGAAATCATGCGTGTCCCAAAACTCTCCCATTTCTTCGTAAGAACTGGCCTTTGAAATACTGCTGAGAGGCTTACTTTCTTCTTCCATTTTCTTTGAGTATATCACACCCCCCTACCCTTGATGTTCCAACCCCAACTCCGCCGCCAACGCATAAAACCGCTTTGCCTCCTCCACCTTCCCCAACTCCTCATACGATTTCCCCATGTTGACATACAACGACGGATAAAACGCCTTCACCCGTTCGTCGTTCACGGCGTCTGCCCGGTTGAGCGCTTCCTGATTCCAACGAAAGGTCTCTTCGGGCGTGTCCTGAAAGCGGGCGACGTAATGGGCGGCGATGCAGGCTTCGTAGTCGTCGGTGGCGGAGTTCCAGGCTTGTTGGTAGAGGGCGCGGGCATCGTCGGGGCGGTGTTGGTATTCGGCTTCGGTGCCCTGGATGCAGAGTTGGAGGGCGAGACTCACGGCCTCCAAGCTCCTCTTTCCCTCAGCCGCAACAGCCACTCCACCAACCCCAACCCCGCGGCGATCCACAACGCGAGCGGAAACGTGACCACGCGCCCGATCTGGAGCCAGGCCAGGATGCACCCGTACAGACCGATCCACGTCGCCTGCCGGATGATGACGGCCTGAGTAGCCGGGGCTTCGCTGGGAAAACGGCGGTTGAGAAACGCCATCACCGGCAGGGAAACCCCGGTCAGCAGGAGGAACCAGCACAAGAAAAAGAGCCACCGCGGGCCAACGGTTGGCAGGGTGTAAATCAACAGCCAACCGAGGCCCGCAAGGCCCAGGCCGCCTAACAGAATGGAGGCCGGGAGAAATTTAATGACAGGGGGAGAAGTATTTTCCATTACCCCTCAAAAATCGCCACCTGCGTCTTTCCGGTGGACGGATCAGCCGTAATCGTCACGGTGGCAGTTTTCCCATCTTTGGTGAAGGTAAGCGTCACCAGGCCGGGCAGGGTGATTTCTTCGCCCATCGTCCATCCGGCGGCAACCAGTTCGGTTTTGTAGAAAGTGGTCAGTTCTTCGACCGTTTTCCCTGAAGAATACGTCGTGATGCCGGTCATCGAAAACAGATCGGCGGCGTCATCGGGAAGGGGGTAATCACTGCTTCCAGTGGTCACGCCTCCGCCCGCGTCCTCGGTGCATCCTGCGGGGATGGCAATGTTCACGGGTTGGTTGTAATCGGAGTAATTGATTTCGTAATGCACATCCCCGATCAAATCCGAGACTTCACTGGCCACGGTGTTTTTCCCGCGCCCATCCATCACAAGCCGCACGATGTAGCCCCCATCTTGGGCCAGATAGAGCCGCCCGAAGGTGATTTCGGTCACTTCCTGCGTGGTGGGGTCGCTGGTGTCGAGGTTGGCTGAGGTGATTTCGTACACGTACACGGGGATGCCGTTGATGGTTTCATCCGGTTGGATACGGGTGGCTTGTCCGGTCAGGAACCCGCCCGTGTCCAGCAATTCTTCGTAAGGATTGCTCGTTTCCGCCTCGTCCACGGGCAGGGAGAAACACCCCAGATCGGGACTGGACATGTATAGATTGTTGTCCATTTGAACGATTTCGATGGTGCCTGCGGGCACGTCGGCGCTAGACGTTTGGAAGATAAAACTCAGTTGCGCCGGGTCCACGGAATAGGCGCCTTCCCCTTGAATCGAACCGTTGATGGGGGTGCCATCGGGGGCCTGCCCGGAAAAGGTGAATACCAGGTTGAGACGGTAGGAATTGACCTCGGCAGGGGCGGCAAAAAAGGTGGGATCATCCAGGTTGAGGCTATCGGCGCCCGCAGTGGTGCCCTGCCCGGAATCGCCGCCCTCGGGGGCCGGGGTGGGGTTGGTCACATCCGGGACGGTGACGGTGGGTATTTCAACCGAAGGAATTTCCACCGTGGGAATATCTACGGTGGGCACGATCACAGTCGGGATGGTGGGGTTTCCTCCTGACAGAGTGGCACAAGCCAGGGATGCCAACATTAAAACCAATAAGGGAACAAGAAAGCGGTATATTTTTGTGTTCATAAAAACTCCTGTGGATACTGTAAACCAGTATAATTGATTTTCAAATCTTTTTACGGATAAGTAAGATGACAGTTTCTGAACCCAAGACCCTCGTAGTAATTTTAGCCCATCCCGATGATGAATCTTTTGGCATGGGGGGGACTCTGGCCCTGTATGCAAGACAAGGCGCAAAAGTCTATTACATTTGCATGACCGGCGGAGAAAGTGGCACGGTGGACCCTCATTTTTTGGAGAAGTACAGTTCGATTGCCGACCTCCGTTACGACGAACTTAAATGTGCCTCAGAAAAACTCGGGTTGGCGGGCTTTCTCATGGCCGGATACCGTGACTCCGGGATGCCCGGCACGCCCGATAACGCCCACCCCGCCGCGTTGGTGAACCAGCCGGTGGAAGCCGTGGCCGCGCGGCTGGTGCATTTCATCCGGGAACTACGCCCGCAAGTGATCGTCACCCACGACCCGATCGGGGGGTACAAACACCCCGATCACATTGCCACCCACCACGCGGTCCTGCGCGCGTTTCACACCGCCGGAGACGCCTCCGCCTACCCTGCCGAACCCTTGCCCCCGTTCGCCCCGCAGAAGTTGTACTACACCACGTTTCCCAAAATGTGGATGAGACTCCTGGTGTGGCTTATGCCTTTGTTTGGGCAAAACCCGCGTCGGTTTGGACGAAACAAAGATATTGACATCCTCTCGTTGGTAGAAGAAGGCGATTTTCCTATCCACACCCGTGTGGATTACACCGCGGTCGCAGGCATCCGGGACGCGGCCTCTGCGTGTCATGCCAGTCAGCTGGAGGGTGGCCCGCCCAGGCGTGGCCTCGTCAGTTGGCTTTTTCGCCTGATGCGGCAAAAAGACACCTACATGCGCGCCCACCCGCCCGCAGAAAACAGCCTGCGAGAACGCGATTTGTTCGAGGGGGTCAGTGGGTAAATTTTTATTCACGACCCTGCCTTCCAACGATTTGGGGTTATTGACGCGTTCTCTGCCTCTCGCGCACGAACTACGCACGCGGGGCCATCACATTGTCTTTTGCAGTCCCGCCCCCGCGCCTTCTCGTCTCATTGCGGAGGCCGGGCTTACGAACCTGCGCCCCCGCGACCCCTTCTACGCCCTCGTCTCCGGGGATTTTCGCCCGACAACCTTCGCCCATCTGTTGCGTGCCCCACGCGCGGCATTCAAACTCGCCCTGTTGACCGGGTTCGCCCGGCAGATGTTGCGCCTCACCAGCGAAATCTGGCACATGGATCACTTTATAGCATTATTGGGGGGGCAAAATGAAAATTTTGTTCAACTCAATGTTGAGCTACTGGTCAGCCTGATCGAGGAAACCCAACCGGACGCTGTGGTAGATTTCTGGAACCCGTTCGCCTGCCTGGCCGCGCGCGTGGCGCAGAAACCCCTCATCACCGTCATCCAGGCGGATATGCACCCCCTCAGCCAGGGGTTCATCTGGTGGAAACCCCCACCCCCCCACCTCCCCACCGCCCTCCCCGCCTTCAACCGGGTACGGCACACGTTCGGCCTCCCCCCCCTGCACGGGATCAGCGACCTGTTCCTCGGCGATCAAACCCTTCTCCTCGGCACGCCCGAAACCGATCCCCTGCCCCCCCACGCCGCAGGGACATACATTGGCCCGATCTTGTGGCAGTCTCCTAAAGAAAACCTTCCCGCCTGGGTCGAATCCCCGCCCCCTGCCCCACCCCTGATCTGGGTTTACTCCGGCAATCCCCGGTACGCGCCCGGCGTGCGAACTGCGTTCGATTCCAGCGTCGTGCTTTCCGCGTGCATCGAGGCTTTACGGGACGAACCTGTCCGGGTGGCGCTCAGTACTGGGCATCACCTCCTGCCCCGCAAATTTCTTCCCCTGCCCGATAATTTTCACTACGCGCCCTACCTCCCTGGCCTCGCGATGGCGGAGCGCAGTGCCCTGCTTGTTCATCATGGCGGGTACGGCTCTTGCCAAACCGGGTTGTATACCGGCACTCCGGCGCTCATCCTGCCCACCTATTCCGAGCGCGAATCCAACGCCCGCCGCGTTGCCGCCCTCGGCGCGGGCGAAATGCTCCTCCCCGAAATTGGCAACGGGGGCAAAAAGACCGTCAGCCCCCTGGAGTTTCGCGCGAAGGTACGCCAACTTCTTTCCACCCCTGCATATAAAGAAAATGCCATGAATATCCGGGAAAAACTTCGTCGTTACGGTGGCCCCGCTCAAGCCGCCGACCTAATCCTCGCCGCCCTCTAACCTTACGCTCTGCGTTCAACACGTCTCCCCCTCGTCATCCACATAACAAAAATCGCCCTGAAACATCCGCCATTGCGCGGCGAATTTCTCAAAATCGCGGAGAAATTTCGTCAACGCCTCCTGCCCGAACGCCATCCGTTCTCCATCTCGCAAAACCGGAAGGGTCACCGTTTCCCCGAACCGTTGCGCGGCCTCGGTCGGGGTCAGGATCACGCGGTCATATGCCACCACCATCTCTCGCAATTCTGCCTCCACCCAATCACCTGCAGGACTATTTTCTTCTCGAAAGACTTCTAACATCCGTTCTTAAGGCAAAAACTGCTCAATATAGTTCAAATACCCCTGCGGTCCACCTTCTTTTGTCCATAGGCGGAGTGACTTTCGCAGGCGTTTCAGGCAAGCGAGAATCACTTCGTGTGACACGGGGGGAATCTCCGGGCTAGATGTACCTTCTTCGTTTTCGAGGGAGGCGCGGCCCAAACGCCATTCGCACATCGTTTGGACTTGCTCGTAAACCATACGCGTAACAGGATTTTGGGGAATCACTGCCGCCCGTCCGCGTAGCTCGCCCATATACGTGCGTTCGAGCGCTTCGAGTGCGTTATCCACATTGGCATCTGCCAACGTCTGGTTTTGGCGATACACAGAATGGATTGCCATTTCCATATTCTGCAAAATATCCATATATTCTTCTTCAACATTTTGAATCATCGTTTTCTCCTGGTAATAGACGCAATTTCAGTAGACGGGCCAGAGTGACGATTTCAATCGTTCCCCTAACGCCGGAAGTCGTCGCTACCAAATTGTGGTAATTACTCACCAGCGTAGAAGCTTCCGAAAAAAAGGATGGATGGGGGGATAGACATCCCCCCATCCATCCTTTTTTTCGAGACGACCCCTGTCAAGGGTGAGTAACGACAAAATTGTGATCGATTTTGCGGAATTTAGTACAGCGTAAAGTAAGTTTTGGTAAGTTTGTAAACGGGTAAAACTTCAGAAAACTTCCTTTACAAACCATTTAGGCGTGTTTTTCATTTTGCGTTTTATGCTTTACTTTCTAGTTCCGAGGCCTTGATCGCCAACCCGCCGACAATCGTCTCAAAGGGATTTAACGCTCGCAGGCGTTCGGCGCCAAACCGCTGGGCCAGCATTTCGATGAATGCGGGGATTTCGGCACTGCCACCAGTACGGAGAACGGCGTGAATCTGACCGGGGAGGAGACCGCTTTGGGCCAGGACCGCGTCTACCGCGTTTGCCGCCAGTTCCAATTCCTCGCGAATCAGCCCTTCAAACTGGGCGCGGGTAATCCATTCGTCAATGTCGGTGCCATTGATCGTGAAGTGAATTTTGGTCTTCGTTTCTTTGGAAAGACGAATTTTGGCTTGTTCCAACTCCTGAAAGAGCGCGAACCCCAGGTTGGCACGCACCAGTTTTTCGAGCCGTTGAATGGCCTCGGGGTGACTGCCTTTTTTCCCCTGGACGAACACGTTGTAGTAGCGGGGGCGACTCAGATTCACCATCATTTGCCAGCTTTCCAGCATTTCGGTGACGTGGGCGGGTAGGGGCGAGCCGTCCGCCAGGGTCGCGCCCTCGCCGAAGTATCGTTTGAGGGGGCGGATCAACGCCCGGTCCAGATCATCGCCGCCGAGCAGGACCCCGTGCGTTGCCAGAATCTCTAGGGGTTCGTTGTTGCCCACTTTCATCACGGTCAAATCCAGGGTGCCGCCGCCAAAGTCAAAAACGAGCAGGTTTTCTCGGACGGGGGTTTGATGGTGGTACACGTAGGCCGCGGCAACGGGTTCGAGTTCAAAGTGGATTTTTTTGAACCCGGCAAAGAGCGCCGCCTGGCGTAAGATGGCTTCTGCTTTTTCGTCCGCGCCGGGTTCGTCGGAGAATTTGACTGGGCGGCCAATGGCGACCCCTTCGACGGGGTGGCCGAGCGTTTTTTCTGCGCTGTCCCGCATGGCGCGCATGATCAGGGCGATCAGGTCTTCGACGGGGTACAGGCGGTCAAACACCTGCACGCGCGGGGAATCCGAGCGCCCGTGGGTGAAGACGTTAGGGCGGCGCAGGGTGGTTTTGATAGATTGGAGCAGGCGTCCGTAGGCGGCGGTGTCCACCTCGGCGGTGACATCGCGGATTTCGTGTATGGCTTCGCCCCCTGTGCTGGGGACCCCGGCCCACACGTTTTCAATGGTTCCCACTTTGACCGTTTCCCAATATACGGGGCGGCCTGTTTCATTGGTTAGGTATTGCTCAATCGCTTCCTTGCCCAGAAAATGATCATAACTGCGGATCAGGTAGATAAATGAGCGCAGGAGGTGAGGGTTGATATTTTTGGGGTCAATTTCAAAAAATTGAATTTGGCCCTTATCGAAACGGGCTATGGATGAGTTGCTCGTTCCGAAATCCATGCCGACGTAGATCAAGGGGAACTCCTGAAAAATGATTTGAGTGGATGATGTCATTCCGAACGTAGTGAGGAATCGCTGGCGCGACGGTGGCAACAGTCTGCCCGTTGGGGGAAATTCCTCGTTCCACGTTCCAGGGATTTCTCCCGTTGGTCGAAATGACATGAATATGTCTCGTGGACACGGTATTTTACTCAAAAGTTGAAGAATGGCGAATAGGGATATTAAGGTCTCCCTGCCAACCTTTTCATCCCTTCTCTAAATACGTTCGTATCCGCACCACCATCCCCTCCATTTCCTCCTCCGACAAATCCAAAACGCCCCTTTCCACGCTCAGCGCGGCGAGTTGCTGTTCTTTGAAGGGGATACCCGGTGGGAGCGGGGCAATGTGCCAGTGAACGTGTCGGTTCCCTTGTTGGCTTCCGAGCGACAAAATGTACACCCGCTCCGGGGCAAATGCCTTTCGTACCGCTTCCGCCACCCGGTAAACGGCCTTTTGGAGTTGCAGATATTCTTCCGGGGAAAAATCACCGGTTACTTGCTCTTTGTGCTGGATGGGGGCGACAAGGGTGTGCCCGTATAGGGTCATCCATTTACTCAAAAAAGCGATGAAATGTTCATCCTGGTAAATGATGTGATTCCCCTCCAACCGCCCGGCAATCATTTCACAGATGAAACAGGGGCCGGTTTGAATCCTGTGGATGTAGGCGTCCTCATCGAAATTCTTCGCCATAACGGTTCCCTCGGTTTTTAAAAATGGCCGGTTTCGCGGGGGCGGATGCCAGGGCTGGTTCGCCTTTTAGGGCCAGGAGCAGACGCGCCACCTTTTGGGGGTCGGAGATGTTAAAAAAGCCGATTTGGACGGTTTCGGTGCGGGTTCTCGAAACCATGTGCTTGCGTCCGGGACGCGTTTCGAGATAGGTAACCCGCTTGCTTCGGCGGTCAAAAATCACATCCCCTTCCGTGTCATCCCCTTCCGTGTTGACGAACCGAATCTGGCCGGGGGCGTACGCTTGCACGCCATTGGCGGAAAGACGGTTGAGAATCAACGCGCGCTGATTCGTCACCGCATAAACGAGATTCTTCGCCTGCAAATAGCGCCAGAGCGGCATGAGGATAATCCCCACCCCGATCAGCATCATCGCGATTAAGACGGTGGAAAAGAGGACGTCGAATGAAGTCGGCTTGCCTAAATCGCCGGGCATGATCACGGCACGCGGGGTATTCATGGTGCGGGTGTACATGAAGGCGAGCAGGCCTGTCCAGATCACCCCGACGACGGATTCTTTGCGGGCTTTGCGGGCCGCGCTCATCGGGTTGGGAACTCCGATCCATTGCACGGTTTCGTCCGGGTCGAGAACTTTTTGTACTTCGTTTGATAACTCACTTTCCATAAAATGAGGCTTCCTTTTCAATGAGGTTCCACGGTCGTGCTTCGACCGGGGCTTCCAGGTTGAGTAAATTTCGCAACCCCCTCTGCAATTGTTCTACCGCCCCTGTCGTCAAAAAACGGACCTCGCCCCTCGCTCCTTGCCCCTCGCCGCTTGCCTCCCCCACCATCCTCCCGACCTGCCGCGCCACCGCGGGAGATGGATCGATCACCCGCACGTTTGGGCCTGCGATTTCTTGAATCAACGGGATGACGAACGGGTAGTGGGTACAGCCGAGAACTACGGTGTCAATCCCCTGATTCAACATCGGGTGAAGTGCGTCTTCGAGGATGTGCCGCGCCCCGTTGCCGTGGACCGCGCCCTGTTCGATTTCGTTCACCAGGCCGGGGCAAGTGTGTTGCAGGACGTTCACCCCCTGCGCGAACCGTTCCACCACGGACGCGTACAGCTCGCCCTGAAAGGTGACGGGGGTTGCCAGGACGCCCACCACGCCCGTTTGGGTTTGTTCGGCGGCAGGTTTGACGGCAGGTTCCATCCCCACGAACGGGACCTCGGGGAATTTTTGACGGAGAAAATGGAGCGCGGCCGCGGACGCGGTGTTGCAGGGGATCACGATCATTTTCGCCCCCTGCGCGAGGAGCCAGCGGGTGATGGTTTCGGAAAGGGCGCGGACTTCTTCCAGGGTGCGCGCGCCGTAGGGGACGTGGATTTGATCGGCAAAATAAAGAATGTTTTCGTGCGGGAGTTGTTGGCGGATTTCCCGAAGAACGGAGAGACCGCCCACGCCAGAGTCGAAGAGGCCGATGGGGGATGATGAATGGAATTGGGATGACATAAGGGGTATTTTAACCCGCAAAAAAAGGTTGTGCGGGAGACCTCCCCGCACAACCTTTTTTTGCGGCAGTTTTATCGTTTATTCTACCGTTAAGAGTACCTGTTTCTGCTCCACACTCGTTCCCACGTTGACCCGAATTGCCCCGACTGTCCCTGCTTTGGGCGATTTTAGCTCGTTTTGCATCTTCATCGATTCCAAAATGACCAGCACCTCCCCCTTTTTCACTTCCTGCCCTTCACTGACGGGAATCGCGACGACCAATCCCGGCATGGGGGCTTTGAGATTAAATTCCGCGTGTTCCTTGCCCGACCCAACCGCCGCCGCACGGAGCCGCCGTTCCCGTTCATCTTCCACCCGCACCTCGTACAGATTCCCGTGCAACATCACTTGCCACTCGTTCTGATTGGGGGACACAAACGCCTCGTACGAATGCCCGTTCACGATGAGCGAATAAATGGGCTGTCCACTGACCGACTGATAATCCACCGTCAGTTCTGTGCCATCAATATTAACCCGCCCCTCTTCCATAATTTCGACCTGATATTCACGTTCGTTGATTGTGACGACATATTTCATTTCGTATATCCTATTTCGTTTAACGTGCTACGCTCTGCGTTCCTACCGGTGCATCCGCTCCCAACGCCCCACCCACTTCCAGTTGCTCGTGTCACGCTCGTTGCGCTGGACGATTTGGGCGGCGGCTTGCGTTTGTTCGTGGGAAACCAGCGCGGCCAGAATCGCGGCAATTTCGGGGTGATCCACTTTGCCCTCTTCCGCGTCTTCCATCGAAAAACGCTCCTCGACAAACTTGGTATCGAACTGCCCAGCCATAAACCGGTGTTGGTTCAACAAATGCAGATGAAAGGGGATATTTGTCTTCACACCCAGGATCAGGTACTCTTCCAGGGCGCGGCGCATCCGCAAAATCGCTTGCGCCCGCGTCTCGCCCCACACGACCAGTTTCGAGATCATCGGATCGTAGTACGGCGAGATTTCAAACCCCGGAAACACGCCCGTGTCCACCCGCACGCCCGGGCCGGTGGGCACCAGACTCAGGTTGATCTTGCCCGTCGAAGGTAGAAAATTATTGTACGCATCCTCCGCATTGACCCGGCATTCCATCGCCCAGCCGTTCATTTTGATGTCTTCCTGCGCGTACCGCAACTGCCGCCCGCGCGCGATGCGGATTTGCTCCTTCACAATGTCAATCCCCGTTACCATTTCCGTAATCGGATGCTCCACCTGCAGACGGGTGTTCATTTCCAGGAAATAATAATTGCCGTCCTTGTCCACGATAAATTCAATCGTTCCGGCGTTGGAATAGTTGACTGCCTGCGCGGCCTTCACGGCCACCGCCCCCATTTGCTGGCGAAATTCTTCATTGTGATAAATGAACGGGGACGGGGCTTCTTCGAGCAGTTTTTGATGTCGCCGCTGGATCGAACATTCCCGCTCGCCGAGGTGGATCGTATTGCCCTGAGTATCCGCCAAAATTTGAAATTCGATGTGGCGGGCGTTTTCGATCATTCTTTCGAGATAGACATTGCCATCCCCAAACGACGCCTCCGCCTCGCGCCGCGCCGATTGCAGAAGGGCGGGCATTTCTTCCAGATTTCGCACCGCGCGCATCCCCTTCCCCCCGCCGCCCGCCGTCGCTTTGATCAACAACGGGAAACCGACGCCAGGAGCCAGGCGGAGCAAATCTTCATCCGTCAGCCCATCCGCGTCCATCGTGCCGGGGACGACCGGAACGCCCACCGCGGCCACCGTTTTCCGGGCGACCATCTTATCCCCCATCTTCGCAATCGCGTCCGGGCGCGGGCCGATGAATGTGATGCCCTCATCCAGGCAGGCTTGCGCGAAATCTTCCCGCTCCGCGAGGAAGCCGTACCCCGGATGAACGGCATCCGCCCCCGCGCGTTTTGCCACCTCGATGATCTTATCCACGCGGAGATATGATTCCCGCGCGAGCGGCGGCCCGATCAAATACGCTTCGTCCGCGTACCGAACATGCAACGCCTGCCGGTCCGCCTCGGAAAATACCGCTACCGTCTGTAACCCCACTTCCCGGCAGGCGCGAATGATGCGAACGGCGATTTCGCCGCGGTTGGCGATCAAAACTTTATTGAACATAGTTTTTATATTACCAAGAGTGTGTAAAGCCCAACGAGTAATCAGTAATGAGTAAATGTTGCTTACTCGTTACTCGTTACGCATTAGAGAGGAATATTCCCATGTTTCTTCGCCGGATTCATATCTCGCTTATTCGCGAGCATTTCCAGGGCGTTGATCAGGCGGGGGCGGGTGTCGCGGGGTTCGATCACGTCGTCAATGTACCCGCGCGAGGCGGCGACATAGGGGTTGGCGAACTTTTCGCGGTAATCGGCCACCAGTTCGGCTTTTTTCGCAACCGGGTCTTCAGCTTCTTCCAACTCTTTGCGGAAGATGATGTTTACCGCTCCATCCGGGCCCATGACGGCGATCTCGGCGGTGGGCCACGCGAGGTTCACGTCGCCCCGGATGTGTTTGCTACTCATCACGCAGTACGCGCCCCCGTAGGCTTTCCGGGTGATGACGGTCAGTTTGGGTACGGTGGCCTCACAATAGGCGTAGAGCAGTTTCGCCCCGGAGCGGATGATCCCGCCGTGTTCCTGAATCGTGCCGGGCAAAAAGCCGGGGACATCTTCAAACGTCAGGATGGGGATGTTGAAGGAGTCGCAAAACCGAATGAGTCGGGCGGCTTTTTCCGAGGCGTTGATGTCCAGCACACCCGCCAGCACCATCGGTTGGTTGGCGATGATGCCGATGCTGTGCCCCCCCAATCGGGCGAACCCGACGACGATATTGGCGGCGTAATTTTCGTGAATCTCGTAAAAATCGCCATTGTCTACCACCAGCCGGATCACGTCTTTGATGTCGTAGGGTTTGCCGGGGTCAGCGGGGACGATGTCGTTGAGGGCGGCGTCGCGGCGGAGGGGGCTGTCTTCGGTTTTGGCGAAGAGGGGGTCTTCCATGTTGTTTTGGGGGAGGTAGGAGAGCAGTTTCCGCACCATGTACAGGGCGTCGGCGTCCGTTTGGGAAACGACGTGGCACACGCCGGACGTTTCGGAGTGGATGCTGGCCCCGCCCAATTGCTCAAAGGAGACATCCTCGTGTGTCACGGTTTTGACCACTTCCGGCCCGGTGACGAACATGTAGGAGGAATCTTGCACCATAAAAATGAAGTCGGTCAGGGCGGGGGAATAGACCGCGCCGCCTGCACACGGCCCCATGATCACGCTGATTTGCGGGATGACGCCCGAGGCGAGGGTGTTGCGGAGGAAGATGTCGGAATATCCTGCCAGGGACACGACGCCCTCTTGGATACGTGCCCCGCCGGAGTCGTTTAACCCGATGATGGGCGCCCCGTTTTTCATCGCCATATCCATGATTTTGACGATTTTTTCGGCATGAACTTCGCCCAAACTGCCGCCCATGACGGTGAAATCTTGGGAAAACACGTAGACCAAGCGCCCGTCAATCGTCCCCCAGCCGGTCACGACGCTATCGCTCATATATTTGCGCTGGTCTAGCCCAAAGTCGGTGGTGCGGTGGGTGATGAAACTGTCGATTTCGCGGAAGGAGCCGCGGTCGAGCAGGAGTTCAATCCGTTCGCGGGCGGTGAGACGGTTGTTTTTGTGTTGGCGGGCGATCCGTTCTGGCCCGCCCCCCAACGCGGATTGGATGCGAAGTTCTTGAAGGTGCTGAATTTTGGGGTTGATGTCGGTCATGTACCTCTCCGAAAGGGAATAAAATCTGACTTGAAGATGGACGGGATTTCTATCGATTTTCTGCGACTTTTTATGTTATCTGCTGAAAAATGCCCTGGCTGGTTTGCGAAATAAAATCCAGGCGGTAAAGATTGTGATGAAAAGACTAATCGCAATGGCAAAGGGCGTGTTCACCCTGGCGGTTTGTGATTGCGTCATCCATAGCCGGTCAAACCAAAAAAAGATGAGCAAAGCACTCAGGTAGGCAAAGGTATAGCGCGGACTCCAGGGCGCTCCCCGCCAGAGGCCCCAAACGGCCAGCAAGCCAGCCAGGCCAACGAGTAATCCTGTCGCGACCAAATAGCCAGGAGAAATGGTGAGCGTGTTCAAAAAAGCCCAAAGGCGAATGGCCTGGCCTGCGCGGACGAGGCCAGCCAACGCAAGGGTTAAAACACCAATTGTTAAGAGCGTTACGGAATAGGGGCGGGCCATAGGAATGGGAAGGGGGATTGGCGATTGAGCGCCGTGCTTTACCGTGTGAATCAAGAATTCATTAGGACTTTTAGTCGTTCGATGGTGCCCCCAGTTTCCTTTCGTTTGACAAGGGTGCCAATCGCTTTTTCTGCTACGGTTTGGATGAGTTCAACAGGTTGCTTCATCCAGTCTGTTTCATTGACCCAATCCGGGAAGGCGGTTTCATTCAGCGCCATAGCCCGCCGAATACAGCGATCTACCTCAGCTAAGTCTCGGGGAGATAGTTTTCCGACTTGATGCACGACTAGAGACGCTTCTATCGCGGCAATCTTGGGCCGAACAAAAGAAGGCTTGGGTAGCCCTGCTATTTTCCAGTCCGCTAATGAATAGTCTAACAGCGGATTTACTTTCGCCATTTGCGAGGAGACATAAGCCATTAACAATTCGGAGCGATGGCGATGATAAAGCTCGCCGCTCACGATCACGGCAGGGCGTGTTTTCGTCGCGGTTAAATTCGTAAAAGGAAAAGGAATCAGGACAATCTCACCCCGTTGAAAGGCCATAAAGCTCCCTCCAATTATCGTAAATGGCATCTTCCTCGTTATCCCAATCTTTTTCAAACGCGGCCAGGCTCATTTTCATCCAATCCTGTTCATCTTCCTCATCCGTGAGCAAACTATCGAGTAATAATTTTGCCAGGGTCAAACGTTCCACGGGGGTAAATTGTGCGGCTGTCCCTAAAATTTTGGTTACACGAGGGGTAACGGATAAATTCATCATCGTCATACTCCGGTCTTAAATCGTTTTTTTCATCTTGTTGTAGTGACGACTTCAGTCGTAATGACAAACGACTGAAACCGTCACTACGATCAAAATCCGTGGCTGAATTTTACTACATCTGTCTCTACGGAATCGCGAGCGTGATTTTACCCAACTGTTCCCCTTTTTCCAACCGTTCGTGTGCGGCGCGGACTTCTTGCATCGGGAAGGTTTTGTCGATCACCGGGCGGAGTTTGCCCGCAAAAAGGAGCGCGAACACGTCGGCAAAGTCTTTTTTCGTCCCCATTGTGGAGCCGATGATCGAAAGCTGTTTGCCAAAGATGAACCGGTTATCAATCTCGAACTTTGGCCCACCCGTGTTACCGACGGTGAGAATGCGCCCGCCCTTGCGCGCGGCACGGAAACTGAGCGGGTACGTGGTCCCAACGTTATCCACCACCACATCCACCCCCCGCCGGTTTGTGAGTTTGAACATCGTCTTGGACCAATCTTCCTCCTTCGTCCGATCCACCAGGACATCGGCCCCCAACACTTCCGCCAGCGCGAGTTTTTCCGCCCCCGCGCCGACGACGTACACCGTGGCCCCGACCAGTTTGGCGATTTGAATGCTCGCCGTGTTCACCCCGCCCGACGCGCCGACGATCAGCACATTTTCGCCGGGGCGCAGGTTCGCACGCGTGATCAGGGAGTGCCACGCGGTGAGGTACACGAGTGAGGCCCCCGCCGCCGCGTGGTAGTCGAACCCGTCCGGGAGGGGGAGGACGTTTGCCGCGGGGACGGCAAGCAATTCGGCGTTGGTGCCGCGCACCGTTTCTCCGAGCAGGTGCCACGTTCGGCAGAGGTTGTCCTGCCCGGCCAGGCAGAAGTCACAGGTGCCACAGCCCAGGTTGGCGTTGATCACGACGCGCTGGCCGATTTCGATTCCGGTCACCCCCTCGCCCAACGCGGCGATTTCTCCCGCGCCGTCGGAGCCGGGAATATGGGGGTATTGCAGTTTGATGCCGGGCCAGCCGTTGCGCGTCCAGAGGTCCACGCGATTGAGCGCGGCGGCGTGCAGGCGGACAAGCACTTCGCCCCGCGCGGGTGCGGGATCAGGGAAATCGGCATATTCGAGGACTTCGGGGCCGCCGTGGGTGTGGTAGAGGATCGCTTTCATGGATGACTCCTGGTATGTTGGTTTGCTGATTTACTGGTTTGTTGTTTTTGTCAGTTACTTGAGCCGCACTTCCCAGAGGTGGACGTGGCCGGGTTCGCCCTGGCGGAGGTCGTGAATTTCGAGGCGGAGGACGGCGATCGGCACCGTTTCGCCTAAATCCATGAGCACGCGGGGGTTGTCCAAAAAGCCTTCCAACTCCTGGGTAAAGACAAGGGGGTCTGCGCCAAATTCGGGGTAGGCGTACACCGTGACGTTGACCCGCGCGGCCCCGATCACCAGGTCTAGCGCACGCACGGGGCGGGTCTCGGGGAGGTACATTTCGATGATGAGCGGGTTGGCTTCGGCGGTGCGGATCAGGGTGTCGTCGTTGTCGTCAAAGATGTTGGGGACTTCACCCATGTCGAGTTGGGGATAACGAACGGGGATGGCGACTCCTTCAAAGTAGGCGGAGGTGTCGTACAAAAAGCGGCGGGCTTCGGCTTCCTGTGCCAAAATTTCGTCAATGTTGTCCACGTATGCGGCTTTGACGAACAAAAATCCGGGGCTACCTGTTGGATAATCGATTGTGCGCTCGATTTGGAAGTTAAGTTTGCCATTGCGCCCCAATTCGATATATTCACCGATGGTGATGACAAATAATTGGTTCGGGTCAATTTCCCGATGCTCGTATTGGTAGGGCAACAAACTGCCCAATTGGATGGGCAGAGGGTCAAACAAAAAGAAGCGGGCGAGATTTGTGGCACCGTTGGCAAAATCGGGGGTGAGGACAATTTGGACGTTGGGGTTTTCGGCTCGGAGATTTTTGATCTCGCGGAAAACCTGCCGCGCCCCGTATTGCATCCCGTTGAAAGAGTAATCGGCATAATAAAAGGGGCCGTTGACCAGTGCATCCAGGAGAAAAACCAGATTGCACAGGGCAAGGAAGATGAAGATAACTTTTGGGAGGGTGTTACCGGGGGGGGCGGGGGGCCGGTAACGGGTGTAAAGGGTTTGTGCCCAGGTCAGGGTTTGGATGAACCCCAACGTGGTGAGCAGGGTGATCGGGATGACGAAAAAGAGCGCGCGAGTGACTCCCAACCCGGCGACCGCGGCCCCCACGGGGGAGGCCAACCCCGCGAGGACGAGCGTGCGCCACGCGGGGGTGCGGAAGTGCCAAACTGCCTGCCCCAGTCCTATCGTCGCAAAGGGCAGGGTGATCCACAGCAGATTGCCATGGGTTCCCATCAAATGCCGGGGGATGTCGATGAAGTTGGGGAAGTACCAGTAAAGCGGGCTTAATCCGGTGAGGTATTGTTTGAAAAAGATTTGGGCTTTTTCGAGGGGGGTGAAATTGCCGATCAAGTAGGAGGAGGATTCCCGTAGGTTTTCTGCGACCGCGCCTGGGTGGGTGAGTTGAAACCGCACGTAGGGGAGCGCAAACAGCACGAGCATCGCCACCCCGCGCATCCCCACCTGGCGGTGTTCCCAATGATACCGAAAATCCACGATCAGCAAACTGATCCCAAGTGTTCCCATAACCAGTTGCCCCGGTGCGTAGCTGTAAAACGTCAGCGCGCCAAAAATGAGTGCGGGGTACAAGTGGTGAGGCGCGTGTGTTCGGTAGCGCAGGTAAAAGTATAGAAACGCGGCAAAAAAGGAGGTGGCTACGGCGGTTTCGAATGCGGTGCGGGAGTGCAGGAACCACGCGGGGGCGATGGAAAGGATGAGCGGCCCCATCCACCAGTCGGGTTTCTTAAAAATCTGTTTAAGAATCAAGCCCACACTACCTGCCGCGAGCAGGGTGAGGAAGACGGTGGTACCCCGCACCACCCACACCGATTTTCCAAAGAGAAGGGCCGGGAGGAGGCTGAGGTACACCGTCGCCCCCAGGCTGAATTTGCGATCATTTCGGAAGTAGGTGGGCAGAAAGGTGTCGCCCTCGTAGATGAAGTTGTCCCGCACCAGATCGAGGGCGAGGAGGGTTGGGATGGCCTCGTCGGAGAAAAAGTAGATGGGGTAATCGGGCAGGGCGATGAGCCGCACGCCCAGGTAGACGATCAGTCCGAGGACAAATAGCCGGGTCGTCAGGGACCAGTTTCGGGGTAGAGACAAGCGCCAGGGGCGAGCCGGGAGGGGGGCGTCGGGCGGGAGGGGGGGGTGAAAGGCCAGGGTTTCTTCGTAGCGGCCTTGCCCGGGTGGGGCGCTCACTTCGATGGTGCCGCGCTGTTCCGGCTTGCCGGTTTCGTTGAGCAGTTCGACCGTGACGCGGACGCGCGCGCCTTCTGCCAGGCGGAGGGTCATTTCCACCGGGTTTGGGGTGGGGGCGTCGGGGGGAGGGGCGGGGGTCATGGGGGTTAGCGCAACCAGAGGTCCCAAAGATGCACGTGTTCCGGTTCGCCGCGTTCGACGAGGAGGACTTCGAGGCGGAGCGTTTGTACGAGGTACGTCTCCCCAAAGTTTATCACTTTCTCGCGGGGGAGGTCACGTCCGTCTACGATTTGGGTGATGACCACAGGCGGTTGATCGGACGCGGTGGTGAGGGAGGTGGTGATTTGGGTTTTATCGCCGCCGATGCGGAGCGTTAACTCTTGGAGGGGGCGTGGTTCGGGAAAGATGATTTCCAGGATGAAGGGGTTCGCTTCCAGGGTGCGGATGACCGTTTGATCGTTTCCGTCAAAAAGCTCTGGGAGCGTGCCCATGTCCAACAAGGAGTAGTGAACTTGAAGCGAGGTTCCATCCGCCAGGGTGACGGTGCCCTCCTGCAAGACGTGCCGCGCGTCCCGTTCTTCGGCCAAAATCTCTGTGATGTTGTCCACATAAACCAGGTGGACGAAATAAAAGCCTGGTTGTCCGTTGGGGTAAGGAAGCGTATACGCAACTTCGACCGATGCAAATTTGCCTGATGCCTGGGCTTGGGCGTACTCTTCCGGGGTCAATACAATGAGATGCATGGGGGCAAGGTCTTTGACCGTGTTAAGGAACGCATCAATACTTGCGAGTTCGATCTCTAACGGCTCATCCAAAAAAAACGCGTTCAGGACATCTGAATTATTGGCCCAATCCGAGGTGAGGGTGATCTGGATGGTGTTATAAGCATCTAGATACGTGTCGATTTTGTCAAACAATGGTTCCGCGCCATACTGCATTCCCCCAAACCCATAATCCTGATGCCAAAATGGCCCGTTGCGAAGCGCGTCGGTGGTGAACGCCCACAACCCCAGCCCAAGCACGGCGAACAAACCGGGGGCGAAGGCAAATCGCCAGGACGGGCGGGTGGCGCGCACGTGTGTTTCCGCCCATCGCAGAAGGGTGAGCAATCCCGCGGCGGTCAAAAGCGTGATCGGGAGCACAAAGGTGAGCACGCGGGTGTTGCCAATCTCGGCGATGGTGCCGGGCAAGGGGGCAATCAACAGGGCAAGGAGAATTGTTCGGTACGTCAGGCGGATGTGCGTCTCCGCGGGGGCCTCTTCTCCCCAAAATGAACGGACTTTCTCCGGTAGGAACGCCCTCAAGCGTTGAACCACCTTCCCCGGCAAAACGGCTTTGAGCGCCACGGCGACCCCCACCAATGCGAACGGCAGGGTGATCCCCATCAGATTCCCGTAGGTGCCCATTTGATGCCGGGGGATGTCTTTAAAATTCAAAAAAAACCAGTATCCGGGGGAAAGACCATAAAAATACAAAGAGAAAAACCGGGCCAACTTTTCCGACAAGGGCCACGGTTGAAGCCAATACGATTCCACCTCGCGCAAATGCGTCAAGACGGCGTCAGCCGCTTGCAAACGAAACCGCAGGTATGGCAGGCTCAACACGAGCAACCAGGCCAACCCGCCCACGCTGGTTTGCCAGTGTTTGAGGTGGTAAGGCAAGTCCAACAAGAGAAGCGCCGCGCCGCACGCGACGATGACGACTTGGGCGGGGCTGTACGCGTAAAACGTGAGCGCGCCAAACGCCAACGCCGCATACAGGTGTTTGGGAGCATCCAACCGATAACGCAAATAAAAATACAGAAACCCGGCATACATCGAAACAGATAAAACCGTCTCAAACGCCGTGCGGGAGTGCAAAAACCACACGGGGGCCAATGCCAACAACAACGTCGCCGCCCACCCATACGGCAACTTAAGAAAATCGCGAACGATCAGCGCAACGGTCAGGGCCGGAATCAAAGTCAGCAGGATAGATGTGCCCCGCGTAACCAAAACGGACTTGCCAAATAGCAAAGTGGGGATAATTTGCACATACACAGAAAGACTCAGGTTGTACAATTGTCCGTTTTTGAAATAAGTAGGCAAGTACGTTGAGTCAACATACCCCTCATGCTCAATGAGATTTGCCGCATGGACGGTGTGGATTGCTTCGTCCCCATTGAAATACACGGGATATTGATCGAGACCCACAAAACGGGTGAGCAGATACAGTGCCAACGCCGCGCCCAGAAGGATCACCTCCGCGCGGGGGAACCACCCTGTGTAGGCGCGCCCCACGCGCGTAAGCCCCTCCCCCGCGCGAGCCACGAAACTCCACGCGGGCGCCGGTGCCCCAACCGGGTGCAAATCCACCGTGCGGGCGGGCACCTGCGCGGGCAGTGGCGTTTCCACGCGCCGAATTTCTAACCTGGAAACACGTTTGGGACCGAAAATAGGCGGAACCCGGCGTGGCACCCCCCGATTTTTGCGTTTTCGCCAGCGCCAAAACAGGTAGCCTTCCAGCGCGAGGGTGATCGTGAGGATCACAAAAAGGGCAAAAAACGAACTGGCATTCATACCGCTTACTTTACCATGTCCCTTCGTAGCGCGTGTACAACAAAACCCCCTCGTCGGTGTGCACCTCGCGCAGGGTGCCGCCCGGATAAAGTTGTTGAACCTCAGTCAGCTCGGCCTGATAAGCGGGGAGAAAGACAAACACCACCGACCCCGTGATGGGCGGCTTCGGCGGGATCGTCACGTCGTGCCCTACCACGTGCGGGGCCAGAAAAGGCATACTGGCATGGGAATAGAACCCCATCTGAGGCGCGCCATAAAAAAAGATCTGGGTGTTTTCGGGCTGGGCGGCAAAATGATGCGCCAGATCATTGGCCACCCAGTTGGTGTCATAAAGCGCCTGCGCGCGGGGGGCAAAATCCCAAAAATAAAACCGCACATCATCGACAGCCATCCATACCACTCCGGCAAAAATCAGGCCGGTCAAAACGGTGCGGGCTTGCGGCATCAGTTCGCTCAAAATCTGTGTGAGTTCGTGCAGGGCAAACCCAATCAGTAACGCCACTGCAGGTGCCGCCGCAACAAACCGTTGTGCCGCGGTCGGTTCGTGGGTGATCCCCGTCATCATGCCAAACCCCACCAACCACAAAAAGACTAGCCATGCGCGGGTCTCGCGCGCATGGAGGCTGAGCAAGGCCAGCCCTGCCAAAAAAACGCCTCCGGCCAAAGGGCGGAGCATTGGTGTCTCCGGCAAATAAAACCCGACCAGGTTTTCCCGCACATACGCCTGCAAACCTAAAAATATCTGGCGCAACACCACCCACCAGGCAGAGGTCCCGGTTCTTTGGGCATTGCCTGCAATCCACGCCCCATCAATCGCCACCCGACGCATCGGGGCCAAAAATTCGTTGGGATTGTTGAAATAAAACCACCCCAACGGCGCGGCGACGACAAACGCAACGGCCCCCATCCAAAACAACCCCGGCAGGGCACGGCGCAAGCGCGCCCGATCCAAAATCCCCGCCACAAACACCCACGCCGGAATCAACACAAAGAGCAAACGGGCACTGGCATAGAGATAGATACTCAGCCCCAAGGCCACCCCCGCGATGAGAAAATAAACCCGTTTGCCATTCTGCCAACCCGCCCAAAGCCCCCCAATAACGACGATAAACACCAACCCATCCCACACATTGTTCAGCCCCAAACGGCTAAAGTGGATATGAAAATGAAACCCCACCAAAAAGAGTGCCCCCACCAACGCCGCCCGTGCCCCAAACAACATCCGCCCCACCAAATACGTCCCCCCCACGGTCAGCGCCCCAGCCAGTGCAGAAAACACCCGCAAGGCCTCCATGTTTTGCCCCAAAAGCCACAGGGAAAAAGATTCGAGATAATAAAATAACGCGGGAAAAGAATACCAACCGACGTTAAAAAGGTTATTGGTTTCACCTTTTACAAACGCCATCGCATTCAAACCCATGGAAGCTTCGTCCGAAGTCAAAAAAGGCGGATATTGGGCGGTAAACACCCCTCGGGTGAGCAAAGCCAACAACGTCACCCCGCCCGTGATGCCCCACACCCGGCGCGAAGGCCACCGGTTTGCCTCCTCCCGCCACCCCGCCAACCAGACGCTCCCGATGCCCAGCCCCCAAATGGAATACGTGATAAAAGGCGCACGCAATTTTGGCCCAAAATCAATCGTCCGCGCGGCCAAAACAGCATACAACACCCCCACCACAAGAAAGATTACCTGAGATTCGTGAACCCCCAACCTCTGCCCCACCCCTTGGAGCGGGCGCGCCACCCAGGCGGGCAAACGCTTTGCATACGTTGCCTGAACCCCCACCAACACCATGATCCCCCCCAACCCCAACACCCCCGGCACCCATTGTTGTGCCGCCGGGGGAAACCCCTGAATGAACTGAGCGACAATCAAAGTCACCAACCCCAAAATCACTAAGGTGGCTTCGGGTTTATTTTGGGCTACTCCGGCAAAAATCCCGGCGGCCCGCGGGGGAGATGTCAAAGGGGAAGGCGAAGAGGGGGGCTGGTTCGCTGAAGGTTTCATAATCAAGACCCAAATATTTCGGCTTGTGCTCCCCACTGTGTGCCCCTCCCCGCGCGGGGAGGGGCGTGGGTCAGCGAGAGGTTAACGTAACCCCGTTTCCGTGCGGGCAATAACCATGCGTTGAATTTCGCTGGTGCCCTCATAAATTTCGGTGATTTTGGCATCGCGGAAGTAGCGTTCGACAGGCAATTCTTTGGAATACCCCATCCCCCCGTGAATTTGCACCGCGTGGTGGGCACAAAACATCGCCGTCTCAGACGCATACAATTTCGCCATCGAAGCGGCTAACGTAAACCGCTCCCCGGTCTTTTTCCAGTGTTCTTTGGCAAAACAAGCATTGTAAATGAGACTGCGCGCGGCCTCGATGCGGGTTTTCATATCCGCCAGTTTGAACTGGGTCCCCTGAAACGCCCCAATCGGCTGACCAAAGGCCTCCCGCTCGCGGGCATATTGCAGACTGGCCTCGTAGGCGGCTTCCGCAATGCCTAACGCTTGCGAGGCGATGCCGATCCGCCCGGCGTCCAACACCGTCATCGCGATCTTAAACCCCTCCCCTTCCTTCCCGATCCGGTTTTCTGCGGGGCACCGGTAATCCTCAAACAGAATCTCACTCGTGGCGGAGGCGCGAATGCCCAGTTTGGGTTCCTTTTTGCCTCGGCTGAACCCCGGTTGGGTGGTATCAATCATAAACGCGGAGATGCCGTTGTGCCCCCGTTCGGGGTGGGTGGGGGTGAAGAGCAGGATCAAATCCGCGACCGGGGCAGATGTCACCCACGATTTCCGCCCGTTGATCACATAATGATCGCCGTCCAGTACCGCGCGGCTTTTCATACTCCCCGCGTCGGACCCGGACATCGGCTCGGTCAGGGAATAGGCCCCGATCATTTCGCCGGACGCGACCGGGACGAGGTATTTCTGCTTTTGTTCCTCCGTGCCAAACATCGTCAGGGCGTTGCAGAAAAGCGAATTGTTTACGGACATGATCGTGCCGTGGGAAGCGTCCACTTTGCAGATTTCTTCGAGGGCGAGGGCATAGGCGAGCGTGTCCATGCCCGCGCCGCCGTACTGCTCGGGGACTTCGATGCCCATAAAACCCATCGCACCCATTTTTTTGATGGTGTCGTAAGGGAATTCGCCGCTTTCGTCGTGTTCCGCGGCAATCGGGGCGATCTCTTTTTGGGCAAAGTCCCGCGCTGCGTCGCGGATCATGCGGTGCTCGTCAGTGAGCAAGTATTCAAAAGAAGGGGTAGTCATTAAAGGGAAACTCCTGATTGAAGGGTTGTACTCAGGCCATAATGGAAGCATCCTGAGCGGTAAATGCTCAAAGTGCTGAGGTCATTTCAGGGCAATCGAAGGATGCGGGGCTGAGTGATTACTTTTGGCGATTATAGCGCGGAAAGGGAAATTCTTGGTTACACCCCACCCGATGCCTTGTCCAATAAATGCCCCCTGTCCTGAAACCGTTACAAATACCCCTTCACCGCATCGAACAACGCCTGCCATTCCGCAGGGGACTTCGGCTCTGCACCCCGCCGGGGGATCCGCGCCAGACGATCCACCATCTCGAAACTTAACCCTGCTTGCAGGGCAAAATCCCGCAAGGCCGGTGGGATGAGCGTATGTGCTTCTTGCGCTTCCCCGGTCAATTCTGCCGGACCCACCCCCAACGCCGCGGCCAGACTTTGTAAGACGTTCAACGACAGGTTGGCCGCTTCCGCCCGCTCGATCAGCGACACGTAATTCCGCGAAATCCCCGCGCGATCCGCCAACTCGCTTTGGCTAATGCCCAGCGCGCGGCGACGGTTGAAGACTTGATCGGCGAGAAATTGAGGAGTCATGGTGATGCGGAATAAGGGATACGTGATGCGTGATGAATTTTGCACAATGCTCATCACACAATATGAATTCTTCTCAATTTTAACGAACCCCTCGTCCTCTGTCAACTCCAATGTGCAAATGCACAATAAATGTTGACAAATTAGAACGGAAGTGCTATATTATTGGTCAGTTGACCAATAGAGTTGTCAAATGCAAAACTGGTAAATAGGAATACTTCAAAATTGACAACCCCACACTACTTTTTTTTGGAGGTTCGGATGTTGGAAAAACTAGATACTGTCAACTGGAGTGAATTAACCCATGCGTTTGGAGAGGCCAGTGATCTGCCAATTTTGATCCGTGCGCTGGCTTCGGAAAAGGCGCATATGCGAGAAGAAGCCTTGAGTGTGTTGTTTACCAACATCTGGCATCATGGCGTCGTGTTTGAGGCCAGTGCCTATGTGGTGCCTTTTTTGGCGGAACTGGCCCAAAATCCAGATGTTGCCGACCGAAATGAATTACTCGTTTTGTTGGCCCATCTCGCCACCGGGAATTCTCTGCTCGAAGTGCATGAACAAATCGATGGCCCGGAAGCGCTCGAAAACCCCGAACTGAAAGCCCAACTTGCTCGCGAACGTCAGTGGGTTTTACGCACGCGCCAGACCGCCCACAAATTTGTCCCCGCGTATGTGCGTTTGCTGGAAGACCCCGACCCGGATGTGCGTGCGGCTTCGGCGTACTTACTTGCCTGTTTTCGCGGCGAGGCTCGAAAAATTGCCCCGGTCATTCTCCGGCGTTTGGGCAAAGACTCGCATCCTCGTGCCCGCGCGAGTTTGGTGTTGTGCCTGGGCGCGCTCGCCAACGGCAACCCCTCCTATCTTCAAACTTTCGCCAGCATCCGAAAATCCAAACTGCCCGAACTCGTCCGCCTCGCCGCGGCGATGGCCGAAGCCCGCAACCTGCGTGAAAACACCCCCATCGAAACGCTGGAATTTTTGGTGGATGTGATCACGACCCTTGACCCGCTCCTCCCCGCCGAATACAAACGCCTGCCCTGGGCGGATGGGCATATCGCCGGGGATGCCAGTCTGGTCCTCTGTTATTTTGGCCCAACCCGGGCGGCGCAAGCCATCCCCGATTTGTTCCAGGCGATCAATTATGTCGATGCCCACAGCGCGTTGCATATTGCCTACACTCTGCTCTTTGCCGCCTTTGGTGGGCGCAAGGGCCACCTCTGGCAGGTCAAAGAATTGACGGACATGCAACGTCTTGTCCTGACAGCCCTGCTGGATAACGACACCGTCTGGGAACAAAACCTGGACATGTCTGAACTCCTGCGTATGTTTGGCCTGCCCGATTGGCCGGATACGTTAGCGGAATTTGTGGGGCAGGGGGGGAGAGAAGGAAAATAAAGAAAATAAGGTAAAAAAAACAGATACGGGAATGTTCCCGTATCTGTTTTTTTTAAAATTACCCTGAATCCCCTAACCTATATTTACCCTTCCCCGCCTCCGTGCATATGGCAATACATCGCCCCCTCCCGCGCCCGATTGCGGCACGGTTGCCCGGCTTTGGTCACCCCCTGACAGTGTCCGTTGGCGGATGGGATGGGGGCAGTTTTGGTGGCGCGGGCGGCTTTGAGCGATTCGACCGCTTGGGTCAAATTTTCTAATTGTTTGTGTAATTCGTTCACCATTTCTTTGGTGGGGGCCACGGCTCCGGCGACAAATTTCAGGCGGGCGACTTTGGCCTTCATCCCGTTAAATTCCTCGTGGAATTCCTCGACGATGGTTTCGGGGTCGGGGACGAGGCCGGCGTCGGTTGCCACGCCCAGGAGCACTTCCCCCGCGTAACTCAGGATGCTGATGCCCAGGCCCAGCCGCCCCGATTGGGGAACCCAAAACATCAGGCGTTTGATCGGTTTACCCGCCAGATAAATGGTTTCGCGCGGGCCGGGCACGTTGGTCATTACGGCGGTGGCTTTCTTTTCAAAAATGTCAACCACGATATTTTCGATTTCGGTGGGGGTCATGCCCATGGCGGTCAGGATGCCAAATGCGACGGCGGGTTCGGTGGACCCCTTCAACGCGTCCATGCGGCGTTTGAGTTCGTAGAGACGGTCAATGCTGTCTTCGATGCCAATGGGAAGCGAAACAAATACCAGCCCAAATTTGTTCCCCAATTCGATAGGCCCTTCCAACGGGCGTAAATTGACGGGGACCGCCGCGCGGATGTTTAGCCCGTCTACCGCTTCCCCGTGGCGGACGAGATACCGGCGTAAGCCCCCGGCCATCGCGGTGAGCAAAACGTCATTGACGGTGCCGCCCGTCGCTTTGCCGACCGCTTTGACCTCGGCGAGAGAAATCGGGGCTGACCAGGCGGCTTTTTTGGCGACGTTGAGGCGGCCTTTGAAGGCGGTTTTTGGATCGGGTGTGCGGAGGACGAGACGGGCCAACGAGACGATGCCATCGGCCCCTAATTTGGTCAGGTCTACGATTTTTTCGGGGGCGCGGATCATTTCTAGCCCTTCGTGGGCGACGGCTTCGGTTAATTTTTGGGCGGCTTGGGCAGATTTTTGGGCACGGCGTAACATGCCGGCCAGGGGGCTTCGACGGGGGCGGTTGGCTCGGGCCGCGGCGAGACGCCAGGGGGCGGTTTCGCTATCATCCGCCAGGGATAGCAGGACGCGGATGAGGGCTACGCCATCTCCAATGCTGTGGTGCAAACGCGAGAACAAGGCACTGTCCCCATCTCCATAATTTTCGATGAAATGGTATTCCCAAAGGGGTTTGGAGAAGTCTAATTGGGTGCTCATTAACCGGCTGGACAGGTCTTGGAGCGCGGCTTGATCGGGGACGTGGGGGGTGAATCGGTAAAGATGGTCGCGAATGTCAAAGTTGGGGACGGTTTCCCAGTAGGGCGAACTCAGTGGGTTGGTGGGTTGGACCGCGCGTTGGCGGAAGCGTTCGTATGGGAGCAGACGTTCTTCCAAAACGGCGGTGAGTTGCTCGAAATCCACTTTTCCCTCAAAAGTCATCACGCCACTGATCATCATTAAATTGGTGGGGTGTTCCATGTGTAGCCAGGCGGTATCAACGTTGGAAACTTTTTCTCGTTTGGGCATAGGGCCTCCTCATGGGGATGATTAAGAGCTTGTCGGTCAGTTAGGGACGTATCTTCTTTGATCCTGAGCAGTTACCTGGTAGGAACGCCAGGAAATTTTAAGGTTACAGGAATTGTACCGCGAAGTGATAAAACTTCTGATCGGTTGGGGCTAAGTCACACGTTCGTTTTGGGAATGGTACCCAACCAGATGGGGACGCGAAAAACTGGCGCGTGTAATGGCGGCATGAGTATTTGAAATGTTTGCCGAATTGGGGGAGGAGCATTGTTATTCTGGCAATTTCTCTGAAACGAAGGCAGAATTTCTTCACAGGGGTAATTCGGCTAGAATGAGTGTGGAACCGATGTCTCGTTTTATTTTTTTAGCCAATGTCGAAACCTCTTGCTCTTGTCATTGAAGATATAAAAGAACAGGCCGTGCTGTTCAGCCAGGCGCTCGAATGGGCGGGGTATGAAACCACCCTGGCTTATGATGGGTTGGATGGGCAAAAACGCCTCTTCGAGAAAGTTCCTCATCTGATTCTGCTTGATCTGCATATTCCCAAAATTTCCGGCGAAGACTTGCTCCGCCTCATCAAAGAAACTCCTCTGCTCAAAGAGACCAAAATTGTTTTAGCCACTGGAGATTCTTCTCTGGCCGAAAAATTAAATGAAGAGGCCGATCTTGTTCTGCTCAAGCCAATTGATATGTTTCAGTTGAGAGATTTGGCCGCGCGGTTGTTGGTGGAAAAAGCATTAAAACCCTATCCCAAAATGGCCGTTTAGGGACCCGTGGGAGGAAAATTCAGGGCCAGGTCTGCAATGTCAGAATTTCTAAACCTGTGGGGAAATGCAAAACCTGACCCCATTCTTTTGCGTAGGTACACTGAGAATCTTAAATCCCCAAGTACAATAGAATCCTGTATAGTAAGCTTTTCCGTACTTCCTCCTTTTGGTGAGTGGTACGTTTTTCCAGATTTACAGTATGGGTTAATCTCTGATTTTTGTGTCCCCCCTATGAATACCACCGCTTACCGCTACCCAAACGAAATCCTCATTCTCACCGGCACACTCTTCCTCGTTTTTGCCGTTATCCTTCTCACTTCCACCGCTACCTTTTGTCTGAGTGGGATATTTATTGTCTTCTTTTTTGCGATGGCCTATTTCAGCGTCCGTTCCCATCACAGGGCGCTGATGCAACACGGCTACCGTGTCACCCATCAAAACGCGCCCAAACTGGCTGAAATTTTGGACGACGCGGCAAACCGGCTCAAAGTTGAACCCGTTGAAGTGTACGTCATCCGTAGCAATGCCCTCAACGCCTACACCTTTGGTATCAGCACCCCAAAAGTCATTGTCATCACCGATAGTCTGCTCAAAGTCCTCGACGCGGACGAACTGCAATATGTCATCGGCCACGAGATGGGGCATGTCAAACTCGGCCACACCTGGCTCAATTCCATCATCGGCGGCATGGCGGGGATTCCCAGCCCGTACCTGGCGTTTGCCGTGTTGCATCTTGCGTTTCGCTCCTGGAATCGCGCTTGTGAATTTTCCGCCGACCGCGCGGGCATCCTTGCCAACGGCAATCCCCGCAAAGCGATCACCGCGCTCATCAAAATTGGTTCCGGAGGCCGCGCCCGCACGGACGCCGAACTCGCGCGAGCCTACGCCGCCCTTGATGCCCAAGACGACACCCTCGCCGGGAACTTGGGCGAATTATTGGGCACGCATCCGTTGATGATTAAGCGGATCGAAAAAATTAAGGGGTATGCCGGGTCGAAGCAGTATCGCGACCTCATTTCTCAGATTAGATAATCATCAAATGTCTTGACCCCTCCACAAACCGTATGGTAAACTGACTTCACTGGCTCAAAAAGCCTGAATTTTTCAAAGGAGACGCACGCGTGAATTACTGCATGTTCAATAACCTCAATGCTCGCTTCACCAAATCCGCCGTTGGTTTTGGTGGATACGCGCCTTGTCGTAGTGCGTCTGTATGCCGGTAGGTTAACCCCTCATCTCAACCAGCCACGGATGCACCAACGACGCTCCGTGGCTTTTTTGTTTAATTGGGAACTTTTCGGAATTCGTAGGAATTCATAGGAACTTCCCCAAAAGCCACGGAACCCAGAACCCCGTGGCTTTTTTCGTTAAACATTGAAGGAAGAAAAAATGGAACGCATAAAAATGGTAAGAAAGTAAAGAAACAGGAATTTGCAGGAACTTTTGCCCCTCAATTCCCCCATTCTCACAGTGACCCTCCTCACCACTCCCCACACTTCACGAGTCACGCATCATGAATCATTAGGAACCAAAAATAATGACCTCCTCCGAACAAACCTACACCCTCCACCCCTACCACCCCCGCTTCGCCGCCGGGATGGCCCAAATGTGGAACGAATCCGATCACCAGTGGCCGGGAACCTTCACCAAAGGCGTCCCCTTCGACGAACCACGCATCCTGGAATGGATGGAACGCGTCGCCGCCATTATCAAATTTGTCATCGAAGAAGACCAGACCGGCAAAATCGTCGGCTACGGCGACCTCTGGGAAGAGACCATGCGCCCCGGCGCGTGTTACGTCGCCCTGCTCAACGTCCACCCCGATCATCAAGGGCACAGCCTCGCTCGTCGGATGTTGCACGAAATGGTCAACTGGGCGACCGAACACGGCTACGACAAGCTGACCATCGGCACCTGGCCCTCCAACCTGAAAGCCATGCCGCTCTACAAAAAAGTCGGCTTTTTCTGGCAACCGGGCACCGGCGTCTTCATGGAAAACTACGTCCCCGCCGTGCGCCAGCTCCCCCTGGCCAAAACCTTCTTCGAGCGCCACGACTGGTACCGCGACTACCAACGCGACCTCAAACAGATCGAAGACGAAATGCGCCACCCCAAAACCGGCGATACCAAAGTCTACACCCTCCGTTGGGCCGCCGATGGCGACCTGCTGGAAGCGGTCTTTGATCGCAACGGGCAACGCCTCGCGGGCCTCGCCACCAACGATTTCGCCGCGTACACCCGGATCGGGGACAGCGAACCCGCGCAGGGTGTCACCTACCCGGTCGAATGGGAAGTGAGCAACACCACCACCGGAGACCGCGCCCGCACGATGTCCGTGTCCCTGTTCGCAAGCGGCGACCCCGGCATCGAAGTCACCCACCGTGCGACCTTTGACCTTGCCCCCGGGGAAACCCGTCTCCTCAACTCCACCTACCGCGTCGCCCACGACGCCCCCAAGTTCGAGGTGGAGGACCACGAAAGGCTGGTGCCGCGCCTCAACACGCTCTTCGTCGTGGACGGGCAGGTGGTGGAGTTTGGAAGTGGTCTGCGGTATCGCCCCCCTGTCGAATTCAGCCTCGGCCCGAATGGGATCACCCTGATGCCCGGTCAGGCCAAAACCGTTCATTTACAACTGAAAAATCGCACCCAACACCCCCTTGAAGTGGCTGTGACCGTCATCCCCGATCCCACGTTTGGGGTAAATTGGACGCGGGAGCATATCACCGTCCCCGCGAAGGGGCAGGCGGGCCTCCCGATCACCCTCACCCCTACGCGGGGTGGCGAAATCCCCCTCACCGTACAAGCCTCGTTCACCATCGAAGGCCAGGCGATCACCACCCCCGCCAAAATCCTGCCTTTGCTTGCCCTCGAACCAGGTGGGCTGGCGGTTGGGCGGGAGGAAGACGCGTGGCTGGTGGAAAATGACTTTTTCCGCTTGCATCTCAAACGCAAAGGGGCCTGGGCCACGCTGACGAATAAAACCACGCGCCAACGCACCGTCCTCTTTGCCGAGGAAATCGGGCCGCCGTTTGTTCCGTGGGAGTTGGAAGATACGCTCTACGACTTGCACGCGGCGCATGAAAACGGCGCGATTCGCCTGACCGCGCGCGCGGCGTCCGCTCGTTTCCCCGGCCTGGTGGTCACACGGGAAATGATCGTCACCGCGACCCCGTTGGTGGCGATTCGCCATCGCGTGGTCAACACCGGTTCGGTCTCGCACGAGTTTCAAATCCGCCCGGGCCTGGAGTTTATGCAGTACGAACACGCCCAATTGACCCTGCCCTTGCGCGAACGCCTGATCCAGGAACATGGTTCAATGTTCGGCGGTGCCCATCACGACATTCCCGAAGACCTCGCGCGCTTTGCCGAACCCTGGATTGCATATGAGGAAAACGGGCAAGTGGCGGGGGCCATCTGGCCTGCGAGCACGGAAAAAGTGACGCGAAATTGGGAATTTTTCCTCTTCACGCCCAAACAGACGCTTGCCCCCCAGGAAGTGTTTGAAAGTGATGCTTACCACATCCTGTGCGGGCCGGGAGATTGGCGCGTCGTCCGCCAGACATGGGCGCGGCTGACGGGCAAGTCCATCGAACCTGTGACTCCCAAACGGCACTTCGAGGTTGAACTGACCCCTAACCCGTTGCTCACCCTCGCCGAGGACGTGCATGCCTGCCTCAAACTGACGAACACCCGCAAACTCCCCCTGACCGGCACCGTCAAAGTGACCGCGCCCGAAGGGTGGCAGGTCAGTTCCAATGGCGCTTCCACGCAATCCTGCGAAGTCCCCTTCGCCGACCTGACCCACGAAACTCCGGTCGAATGGCCGGTGCGTTTCCACGGCCTGCCCCAACCCGGCGCGTTTGAAGGCCACCTGCACTTTAACACTCAACGGTTTGACCACACCCAACCCATCACGATCCTCCGGCTTGGGCGCGGCACAGACGTACATATCACCCCCTCTACGCGCGAAGGGTTCGCCCTCTGGCAGATCAACAACGGTCAAACGGCCTGGGAAATCGCCCCGGACTTTCACCGCGGCATCATCTCCTGGCGCGAAACGGGTCAAGACACCTCGCACCTCTTCACCTCCTTCCCGCAAGACGGCGAACTGAGTTGGATGAAACCCTTCTTCGGCGGTTTGCGCCCCACCCTGTACGACCCCAAAGAGGGCCGCGGCTGGCCGGGCAAACTCCACACCGAAACGTTTACCGCCACCCCCGTGGAAGGTTCCGACATGCACGGGTTGGCCTGGAAAGGTCTCCGTCTGATCGCCGACCTGCAAAAAGAAAATTGTCGGGGTCTGCGCGCCGAACTGGATTACCTGACCCTGCCAGGGAGCAACGTCCTCAAGTTTGTCTTCCGGCTCGTCAATTTGACCAGCACCTATCACATCATGGAACCAGGCCTCCTCATCTTCCCCAGTGTGGATGGGGATCGAGAACACACCACCCTGCACAACGCCGAACTCCATCGGAAACGCACCGACCAAACCGCCTGGGTGATCTCGGACGGATGGGCCGCCGTGGAAAATACCGAAACCGGACGCACCCTGGTCGCCATCCCCGCCAGTGGCAAAAAACAGTCCCAACTGATGGACTGGGGCAACGATGGTGGCAACATGCACATCTTTGACACCACCGAACTGGCCCCCAATGCCACGGCTGAACTCGTCGTTTACCTGGCCCTTGCCGGTTCGCTGGAAGAAGCCCGGCGATACGGCGCATTGGCGAAGTAGACCCATCCCAAAGAACACAGATAGATCAAGGAAACACCAATCCCTGATCTATCTGTGTACCCCTGTCACAAACGAACCTTTCACCCCATTAATACTGCCTCAAAAACTACTCTATCTACTCTATCTACTCTATCTACTCTATCTACTCTATCTACCTTTATCTACCTTATCTACCTTATCTACCTTATCTACCTTATCTACCTTATCTACCTTATCTACCTTATCTACCTTATCTACCTTATCTACCCTATCTACCCTGTTTACCTGTCTCTCCTACAGAAAACCTCATGAAAATCCCCTTACGAGAATACTGGTCCCTCCTCGGCACCTACCTCCGCCCGCAATGGAAGCGTGCCTCGATCATGCTCGTCCTTCTCCTGGCCTCCATTGGCTTGCAGTTGTACGTTCCGCAGATCGTGCGCGCGTTCATTGACGGGGCCACGGTGGGGACACCCGTCAGCGAACTGACGCGCCTCGCGGTCCTCTTCCTTACCCTGGCGCTGATCAAAGAAATCGCCAGCGCCGCCACCACCTACGTCGGGCAGGACGTCCGCTGGCGGGCGACCAACGCGCTTCGACGCGATCTGGCCCTGCATTGTATGCGGCTGGACATGCGTTTCCACAACCTGAAAACCCCCGGCGAGATGATCGAGCGGGTGGACAGCGACGTGGACGAACTCTCCAACTTCTTCTCGCACTTTGTCGTCGAGATTATGGGCAACGCCGTCCTCCTCGTCGGGGTGTTGGTTCTGCTCTTTCAGGAAGACCTTCGGATTGGCCTAGCGTTCCTGGGATTCTGCGTCATCACCGTGCTGATTCTCATCCGCGTCATCCCCTTCGCCGTTGGGCAATGGGAAAAAGCGCGCGAAGCGAACTCCGACCTCTTCGGGTTCCTCGAAGAGCGGCTCGCCGGAACGGAAGACATCGCCGCGCTCGGCGCGGGGCCGTACATCCTCCGCCGTTTTGCCGAGGCCCTCACCGTGTTTTTGAACGACACGCGCAAAGCTTGGGTCAAAGGCAGTGTGATCTGGCTCGCCTCGCTCATCACCTTCACGTTCGGGAACATCACCGCCCTCGCGATGGGCGCGTGGCTCTTTCAACAAGGCGCCATCACCATCGGCGCGGTGTACATCATCTTCCACTATAACGAGATGTTGCGCCGCCCGCTGGAGACCATCACCCGGCAGATGCAAGACCTGCAACGCGCGGGGGGAAGCGTTGCCCGGATCAAAGAACTGTTCAACATGGCCTCCACCACCCAAGATGGGACGGGCGAACCGCTCTCGGACGGGGCGCTGGCCCTGGCCTTTGACGGCGTCACCTTCAGCTACAACGGCGAAGATGTCACCCTGGCGAACGTGGATTTCCGGCTCGAACCGGGGCAGGTGCTCGGGCTGTTGGGGCGGACGGGGAGCGGTAAAACGACCATCGCCCGCCTGCTCTTCCGGCTCTACGACCCCACGCAGGGGCGCATCCGCCTGAACGGGGTGGACCTCCGTGAGCCGAAACTGGATGATGTCCGCGCCCGCGTCGGCATGGTCACGCAGGATGTCCAGTTGTTCCGCGCTACTGTGCGGGACAACCTGACTTTCTTTGACCGGAGCATTCCCGATGCCCGCGTGGAAGAAGTGCTGAAAGACCTCGGCCTCTGGCACTGGGTTGAATCTCTGCCGGACGGGCTGAACACCGAACTTGAATCGGACGGCGGTGGCCTGTCGGCGGGGGAGGCCCAACTGTTGGCCTTTACCCGTGTCTTTCTCCATAATCCCGGCCTGGTGATCCTGGACGAAGCCTCGTCCCGGCTTGACCCGGCCACCGAACAACTTATCGAGCGGGCGGTGGACAAACTTTTTGACAACCGCACCGCCATCATTATCGCCCACCGTCTCGCGACGGTTCAGCGGGCGGACACCATTATGATCCTTGAAAACGGGCACATCGTCGAACACGGCTCCCGCGAATACCTTGCGACAAACGCCTCTTCCCGGTTCTTCCAGTTGATGCAAACGGGAATGCAGGAGGTGTTGGCATGATACGTGATGCGTGAAACGTGAAACAGAATTCACGCATCACGAGTCACAAACCGACACCGTGTTCGGGAATCTTCGCCCTTACAAACGCCCCCGAGGTGTCACCATGATTACGATTACGATGCCTGAAGAGGTGGATGAGCCGAAACCCAAAAAGCGGCCGGGCGATAAAAAGAATCGCCATTCACCCTGGTGGAAGAGATTGCTGGACAAACTCTTTCACCGTTATGAAGAAAACCCAAGTTCGTAGTGAGGCACGCCAGTGCCGTTCTCCTGCACTCCGCAGACTGCGTGCAGAACTACGAACCTGAATCCCCCGTTCGTAGTGAGGCACGCTAGTGC
>JABWBV010000179.1 GCA_013359445.1 Anaerolineales bacterium
AACCGCCGCGGCAGCAAGGACAGCCAATTGCGCTGATGCGTGAGCGGTTGTCATGCGCACAGCAGAAGCCCCGCCAATGCGGGGCTTTTTTTACTTGACCCGGGGTCCCCCAAATGCACTTTTTATGCACGCAAAATGTCACGAATAGCCGCACACACCCGCTCCACATCGCCTTCCGGCATCACCCCTGAAAACGGGAGCGCCAACCCACGCCGCCCCAAATCTTCCGTCACCGGAAAATCCCCCTCGCGGTAACCAAATTGGTTCGCCACGTAGGGTTGCAAATGGATGGGAATAAAGTAGGGGCGGTTGGGCACCCCGCGCTTTTTTAATTCTTTCGACACCCATTCCCGATCAATCTCCGGGGCAAACCGCACCACATAAACGAACCAGCTCATCCGCGTGGTATCCGGCAAAATGCTCGGGGTTTCCACCCCCGGAATTTCGCTTAAGCGCGCCTCGTACCAGCGCGCCACCTGTTCTCGCTTGTCTAACATCTCATCCAACCGTGCAACCTGTACTTTGCCCAACGCGGCACTCATCTCATCCAAACGATAGTTGTACCCCAAATGGGTGTGCTGGAGCCAGGTATCGCCCGGGGCGCGGCCCTGATTGCGGAGGGCACGCATGATCGCCGCGGCCTCGTCATCGTCGGTCACAATCACCCCGCCTTCGCCAACTGTCATCTGTTTGTTGGGGTAAAAGGCAAAGACGCCATAATCGCCCAAACGCCCAGCGGGGGCCCCTTTATAGGTCGCCCCTATCGCCTCGCACGAATCTTCGATCACTTTCAGGTGAAATTCCTGTGCGACGGCCCGAATGGGATCCAAATCCGCTGGCTGACCGAACACATCCACTGGCAACAGCGCCTTCAAGCGGGGCGCATCCCCTTTCACCCCCGCGCGGGGGAGCCAACGCCGGGCAGAAGCGCCCCCCGCGCACAAATCACGTACAGCTTCTTGCAAAGCCTGCGTATTTATGTTCCCTGTGCGCGGGTCCACATCGACAAAGATTGGCGTGGCACGTTCAAAGAGAATTACGTTTGTGGAGGCCACAAAGGAAAAGGGCGTGGTTAGCACCCAATCACCATCTTGAATTCCGGCGGCGTGGACGCAGAGATGCAAACCTGCCGTGCCAGAGTTGACCCCTAAGGCGTGTTTGGCCCCAGTATAGGCGCATATGGCTTTTTCAAATTCAAGGATTTCCTGGCCCATACTCAGGTTGGGGGTGTGGAGAACAGCCAGAACCGCTTCCCGTTCGGCCTCGGTGAGGTCGGGGGAGGACATTGGGATGGGAGGGAGAGAGGTAGTCAAAATGAGAGTCCTTTAGAAGAGTTAACGGGTTAAAAAGAAAAACTGAGGAGGGCGGCAAGCAAAGCGCCCAGGAGCGAGGCGGCAAAATTCACGCCGTCGTTATTGAGCCAGGGTAGCCCGCGCAACAAGGTGGTGGGAGTGCCGCAGAGGTGGGTGGGGTGGCGTTCGGTCTCTTTGGCACAGGTCGGGCAGTGGTAAATGGCCTGGAAGGTGGCGCCCAACAGGGAATCGAACAATGATCCAGCTAGCCCGGCAAAGGAAATGAGGAGGGGAATGAGCCACGCGCGGCCACGGACCCCCGCGAGGGCCGGGAAAAGACTCGCCACGCCGCCTATCAGCGCCGCCCCCATCAGGGCCGCGAGGGTGCCTGTCAGCGAGATCCCGCCCGAGGTGCCTTTTTCGACCTTTTGCCCCGTGGTTATCAGGCGGGGAGGCGCTGTGCTGAGGGTGCCTAACTCAGTTGCCCAGGTATCGGCATTTACGGCGGCGAGTGCCCCGGCATAGGCCCACCAGGGCCAGGTTTCGGCAGGGAAAATGAGTTGGAGGAGAATCAGGCCTGCGCCCAGCCCTCCGTTAGCGGCCACCTGTCCCCAATCGCGGCGGCTACTTTTGGCAAATTTTTCATCCAAGGCGACTTTGCGCCGTGCAAAAGCACGAGACAGGGCGCTGGAGGTGATGAAAAAGGTCAGCAGTAACGCGGCCCAGGGCACGCCACCCAGACCAAAAATGAGGGTTCCCATGAGGGCCGCGGCAATGGCCCCATCCCGCGTGAGGGCATGGGCACGCCATGCAGTAATACTTACGAGAAGACCGAGGAGAAAACCGCCAAAGAGTTGTAAAGGGTTCATCTGTGGATAAATCAGGTTTTTCTGTGGATAAAGCGTGAAAAATGTGTATAAACTCCGGGGATTTTTCCTTTATCCGGGCTGGGTGACCGAGCAGGCAAACTTTGTCAAGGAAGCGTTAGGTCAAGAAATTGTAAAATACGACAAAAAATAACAACGAGGTGAAGAGGCTCGCGCCCCAAAGTAAGTAAGCTAAGGGTTGGCTTTGTGGACTGCGAAAGAAAAACAAGCCAAGAAGCAAATTTACCAGAAAAAACAGGGCATTGACAATGGGAAGGAGAAATAATTGCGGACTAGAAAGAGGCAGGGGCGCGGTAAAAGAGGAAGAGGCCAGAGTGGGCCACAAGAGAAGGGTGATGATCATGAGCAACCCGCCCAAAATCATGACGCGGGCGGGGAGGTTGGCCCACACACTGCCTAACAAAAACGTGGGGTAAACTGACCGGGCGACGATAGGGGCGAGGGTTCCAATCTCGGCCTGACGTTGAAAGGTGCGGATGAATTTTTCGGGGTTTTCGGGAGAGATGGCATACATTTTGCCAGGGGTAGCAATGATCAATAAGTCACGAGGCCGGGAGGCCATGTATTCGACTGCGCCTGCGCCAATTTTCCGCACACCCAGGACCCCGCCCGGCCAATGCAACCAGGGTAAAGGGAGGGGGCGTTCCAGATGGGTTTCTGGGCTTAGCCAGAGGATTTTGCTCATGGGGATTTCTTCGGCTCGTAGGCCCCAATTTATACGAAGACCTTCCGGGGAAATCTGGTAGGTCGCGCGTTGTAAGGCGTAGGCTCGATAAACAAGGATTGGAATTGGCAGGGCCAGGATGAAGAAGGAGAGAAGCCACAAGCTAAAAGCGGCGCCAACTTCAGCGCGGTTTGCCCGAAGAATGGTAAAGATACTGCCGATGAATAACAACGAGAGTACCGAGAGATGAAAGGCCAGACCGCGGCGTTTTGGAGGGGTGAAGATTGTATCCATCTTGCAGTTTCGTGATTATAGCGCAAGATGTTGTAAGGGAATATTGCTTGACCGATCTTTGCTTGCGGATATAAAATGAACATTGTCTACTTAGCAGAGTTTTGATTCTCGCTGTCCTGAATCGTTACAACCTGTCGGCAATCGTACATGATAGAAGGTTCTCAAATAGACCAGAAACAGATTTGGCGAATGTGGGCCACCCAATTACAGCAGTGGCGCTTACGCGATTTTGCCCTCTGGCTTCTGGATTCTGCTAGTCCCGTCCATCTGATTGGCGCGCAATTGGTTTATATTGGACAGCCTTTGTTGGAAGCCTTTGTTCCCAATGGACAATTTAAGGCACTCACCAGCATTTTAGAACAACCCGCACAAGCCCAAGCTTTTGCGGAATTTTTAAGAGAGGAGCCGTGAATTTCACCGAAAATTCTGAATTTTTGGGTGTTATTGTCGTCGCAGGATTTTTTCTCCTGATGACGATTTTTGCGATCCTAGGCCGAAACCGTTCGGAGTTAGGTCTGCGAACCATTCCGGCCTTTGCGCGTCTTTCCCGTGCCATTGGGTTAGCCGTGGAAGCGGGGACACGTCTGCACGTTTCCATCGGGCACGGGAACCTGACCAGCCCAGGCAGTGCGGCCTCCTTTGTCGGGTTGTCGATTTTAGGGCGCATCGCCCGAACCGCTTCCATTAGCGATGCCCCTCCTGTTGCCAGCACAGGGGATGGGGCCTTGGCTCTACTGGCCCAAGATACCCTCCGCGCAGGTTACCGCGAAGTGGGGGCCGGAGACGCGTATAACCCCGACTTTGGGCGTGTCACTGGGTTAACCCCCATGTCGTTTGCGGCAGGCGCGATGACCATGCTTGCCGACGAAAATGTCTCCGGGAATATCCTGACTGGAAGTTTCGGCATGGAGGCCGGGTTGGTTTTGGAAGCCAGTGACCGAAATAACGCGTTTTCGTTATCTGGCACAGATCATATTCCCACACAAGCGATGATGTATGCCGTTTCGCAAGAAACGTTGATTGGTGAAGAGTTGTATGCCGGGGGTGCCTATTTGCGAGCTGGAGGCATTCATATTGCCAGCCTCCAGGCACAAGACGTAGTCCGTTGGCTCCTGATCCTCAGCATTTTGGGCGGCGGATTGTTGAAATTTATTCAGGGATTTTTGTCGTCGTGAACCTAAAGTTTCCTGTCATTTCTACGATGGTAGCTGTCATTTCGGGTGTGGCAGTTTTGTTTTTATATTTTTCGCCCCTTTTCCTGATGGGGGTAGATTGGCGGTCAACCCTTTTGCAATGGGCCACCACCCTGGGGGCAGTGGCCTTGTTGATCGGGTTGATCAACCTCGCATCTGTCCATAGCCGAAAACTGGATGATGAAGGCGCTTTTCCCGTAAACAGCCTCGTACTCGTGATTGCAATGGTCATCACCTTTGGGGTGGTCCTTGTCTTCGGACCTGCTAGCACTTGGGCGATGTTCATTTTAAACTACATTCAGATACCCGTCGAAACCAGCCTCGTTGCGATCTTGGCTGTCACCCTGATCTATGCGAGTGCGCGGGTCGCCCGTCGAAAAAACGATTTCTTCTCGCTCGTCTTCATCGCCACAGCCATCATCATTTTACTGACCACCAGTCCGCTCGTGACGGATTTATTTCCTGCAATCGGTGATCCCTTGCGCGTGCTTCGAGAGTTGATTATCAATATTCCTGCGACAGCGGGAGCCAGAGGGATTCTCTTGGGCATTGCGCTCGGCACAATTGCTACCGGGATTCGGATTTTAATGGGCATGGATCGGCCCTATGGCGGGTAACATGGCCGATATTCGTTGCCAAATGTGCGGAAAAACCAACCCCGGCCATCTCGATGAATGCCGGCACTGTGGAGCGCGTCTTAAACCCCTGGTCGCCTCGTCTGGCCCCAAACCCGAAGAATCCGGCTCCAATTGGGCAGATGCTTCCCCCGAAGACACCCTCGGGTGGTTGCGGTCTCTGGGTCAAGATGAAGGGAGTTCAGGAAAAGCTCAGGATGACTTACCAGACTGGCTTAACGAAACCCCACCCACAGAAACCGGACGCAAAACCTCTGACTGGATGGACGAGTTTGAGCAAGAAAGTGGACTTGACTCAAACGCAGGAACCAGCGCAAGCCCCTGGACATCCCGCACCGAAGATAAACTCGATCAGTGGCTCCCTGTAGAAGATGACACCCCGTTCGAAGCATCGGACGACAATTTAGACAGCTTTTTAGGTGGCAAAGAAACCGGTCAGGGCGCGGGGACCTTTCTGTGGGATACCAATCGCGAAGATGAAAAAACCGTTCCCCTTTCCGAGCGCGTTGGCAATTCTTTGGACAATGAAGAGGATTGGCTCAAATCCCTCGACGACGACGAAGGCCTAACCGCAACCGTTGTAGATTGGGAGCCAGAAAATCCTCCCGCCCAGGATGCCAAAGAAACCCTCCCCGATTGGTTAACCGCCGCTCCGGCAGATTTACCGTACCCCGCCGCAGATGATTTTGACGACGATTTACCTTCCTGGCTCAAAAAGGGTGACTCTACCACACCATCCTCTGAACCCATCACCTCCTCTAGCGATCAGTTTGACGGTGATTTCCCCGATTGGCTGGAAAGTTTAAGCAGTAAAACGGGCATGACGGGCAAACTGGACGATATGCCCGAATGGATCGATGAGCAAAACCCCTCCGATAGCCAGAAAGACCCATCTTTAGATTGGCTGGCAACTCTCGGAGACACCCCAGAAGAAGAACCGGAAGAAGAAGCCTGGGCACCGGGCGCGGGAAGCGTTTTGGGCAAGGATGCCATGGGGGGACTGACCCTTGACCCGGAAGATTCGTTCATTTCGGAAGTGGGCAAGGACGAAACGCCGAACTGGTTACAAGGGATGCAAGAGCCTGAAACCGATTACACCGCCCCTGCGAGTGATTTTTCCAGCTTTCAATCCAACTGGGGCTTTACGTCCCGAAGTAGCACAGAATCCCGTTCAGAATCCAGAACCGGACGAGAGGCCGAAGAGGGGACTCCCCTGGAAGACTCAGGCATCACGGGCGGGTTGAGATCCATGTTTATGGCTTTCAGCCCGATGGATGGGGCAGATATCGCTTCCGAACATGTCGAAGGCGAACTTGAACGGGTGGGGCCGTTGGCAGGGCTTCGGGACCTGTTGACCCCCGAAGCCGACATCACCAAAACGTCAAAACCCCCTTCTTATTCAGACGTTTTACAAGTTTCTTCCACCCAGCAGACCAACACCCAACTTCTGCAAGCCCTGGTTGAAAGCGAGAACATCCCCCAGACAATTCCCGATGCCTCCCCCCTTTCATCCCCGCGCATTATGCGGATTGTTTTTGGGGTTCTCTTGATTTTATTAATGATCTTCCCCCTGTTTAGTGGGACAGAAATCATTCCTTTGCCCCAAACCTTACCGCAAGAAATTCAAAATTTAGAGAATTTATCCAATAGTGCACCTCTGGATCGTCCCATTTTGGTCGCTTTTGATTACGAACCGGGTTTATCCGGGGAATTAGAAGTGGCCTCCAGAGCCTTATTTGATCAATGGATGGAACGCGGAATTCCCCTCGCGCTGGTTTCTACATCCCCCGTAGGAAGCGCCCTGGGCGAACGGCAAGTTACCTACATACAAAGCCGGGTACCCTACCAACATCATTATGTGTACGGCGAGGACTATGTCAACCTCGGCTATATTGCCGGAGGCACCGCCGGATTAGCCAATTTTGCCTTGACCCCCCGCCAAACCATTCGCATGGCCTTTGATGACCGCCCGATTTGGGAATTGCTCGACCTGGATGCTTCCAATCCCTGGCTGACCCCCGTGATGCAACCCATTACGGGGCTGGGTGATTTTTACATGACCGTGCTCCTGACCGACAACCCGGAAACCGCCCGTAACTGGCTCGAACAAGTTGAGCCGATTTTACGCAGGAACTCCTTTGTCGTCATTGCCAGTACTCAGGCAGAGCCATTCATCCGCCCCTACTTCCAAAACCCGGAGCCTTCTCAGCGCCAGGTAGAAGGGATGTTGGTTGGGTTACGCGGGGGCGCGGCATACGAACAGAATCTCGGCCAACTCGGAACGGCCCGCTTTTATTGGGATACCTTTGGCATTGGGTTGCTGGTGGCTGTCATTCTCATCATTTTAGGGGGGGGATATAACTACCTGGATGAAATGCGAAGAGTCCAACGCCAATCCCGAAGAGGTAAAAGCAAAAAATAAGCTATGGTAGAACTCATCGGAACGATCCTTGGTTTTCTTCTAACCTGCATGGTGCTGAGCTATATTTTTGGGGACAATCCGCTCTTTCGGTTTTCGGTACACCTGTTTATTGGCGTAGCCGCTGGTTTTGCTGGCGCAGTAGCCTTACGCAATGTGATCTACCCCAATCTTGCTTTGCCCTTGTTAACCGTCATGAAAGGGGATTTTTCCTTCCCCGTCTTGCTTTCCCTGGTTCCGGTTGGGTTAAGTTTGTTGCTCCTCACAAAATTAGTTCCCGGTTTTGGACGGGTGGGGAATCTTTCAATGGCTTTCCTGGTAGGCGTAGGGGCCGCCATCGCCATTGGTGGCGCAATCACCGGCACCCTGTTCCCGCAAGCCCAAGCGGCCATGAATCAACTTGACTCTGCCCGCTTATTGCAAGACGCCGCCCCCAACACGGCTTTTGGGGATTTGCTCGGCGGTTTTGTCTCCATCTTCGTCACTGTTTTGACCTTAATCTATTTTCATTTCAGCACGTTACAAAAAGACTCCCCCTCCCAACGTCCGGCCTGGCTCGAAAACCTGGCCCTGGTTGGACAGTTTTTTATTGCCCTGACCTTCGGTGTTGTTTTTGCTGGCGTGTACACGTCCGCCCTCACGGCGCTCATTGATCGTTTGAACGCGTTGATTGAATACGTTTTCTTTATTCTCGACTTTTTTTAGCCGGGCCTCAACCCCATGACTGACGCTGTATATACCGGAACTTCTTTATTAGCCATAGACGTAGGGAATACGAGTACGCGCGCTTTTCTCTTCGACGATGTAGATGGAAGCTACCGCCTCATCGCTTTGGGGGTTGCCCACACCACCCTCGCCCCACCCTTCCGAGATGCCAGTGAGGGGGTCCAGTCTGCGCTAGAACAGGTGCAGGAAATGACCGGGCGCACGCTTTTCCACGTCGATGTAGGCGTCATCAGCCCCCCGGATCGCGAAGGAAACGGGGTGGATACAGTCGTTGTCACCCTTTCCGCCGGAGAACCTTTATGTGCGGTCGCAGTCGGGTTATTGGAAGATATTTCGCTGGAAAGCGCCCAAAACCTACTCGCCACCACCTACGCCAAAATCTTAGGCACCATCGGCATGAATGATCGGCGCAAACTCGAGGAACGGCTGGATGTCATCCTGCAAGCTCGCCCCGACCTGATCGTGATCGCAGGTGGAACGGAAAACGGCGCCTCCAAATCGGTTAGTAAACTCGTCGAGTCCATCGGTTTGGCATGTTACCTCCTCCCAGAAACCCAACGCCCCCTCATCCTCTTTGCAGGCAATAGTGGCGTCGCCGAAGAAATGCAAACCGATCTGGGCAGTATCACCACCATTAATATTGCCCCAAACGTCCGCCCAACCCTGGAAGGGGAACACCTGTCTCCCGCGCAGGGCCGCCTCCGTGAAGTCTACCGCCTGATTCGAACGCGCGATAACGCCCCGATCCAAGAATTAAACAATTGGAGCAGTGGCCGAATGATGCCCGCCACCCAGGGCTTTGCGCGCATCATCCGTTTCTTTAGCAAACTATACTCCCCGAACAAAGGCGTTTTAGGGATTGATTTGGGGGCTGGGTCTACCACCGTAGCCGCCGCGTTTGGCGGAACCTTAACCCACCGGGTCTACCCCGATTTGGGCCTGGGAAGCGTGTTGCCGCAACTCCTCACCCATGTCAAACCCAATGACATTGCACGTTGGGTCTCCGCGCCAACTTCCCCGAGCGTCATTCATGCCTACATCCAATACAAAAGCGCTTACCCCAACAGCTTGCCCATGAGCGACGAGGAAATGGAAATTGAGCAGGCCCTGGCACGCGAAATCATGCGAACCGCCATCCGCTTGACCCAGCCCTATTTCCCCGCCAACGCCGCCCACTCCGGAAAATTTTTACCCTGGTTTGAACCGATCATCGCCTCCGGCAGTGTCCTGACGAACGCGCCTTCCCGTGCCCACAGTTTACTCATGTTATTAGACGGCCTGGAAATTACCGGAATCACCAAACTTGTGTTGGACCAATTCAACCTTGTTTCCTCGTTGGGGGCCTCTGCCGAACTGAACCCGCTGATGTCTGTCCAACTGATGGACAGCGAAGCCCTTGTAAAACTAGCCACCGTGATCGCCCCCATTTCCTCCGCGCGGGCCGGGACCCCCATCTTGCGCCTGCGTGTCACCTACGAATCCGGGGAAGAGAAAAAGATGGAGATCACCCAGGGTTCGTTGGAAAAAATTCCCCTCGCCCCAGGGGAAAACGTAAAACTATCCCTCCAACCGCTCAATCGGGTGGATATTGGCATGGGACGCCCCGGGCTGGGCGGCGGGTTGAGTGTCAAACTCGCGGGAGAATTGGGGTTGGTGATTGACGCGCGCGGGCGACCCCTTCGCCTGCCCAATGACCCTGCCCAACGTCAAGAATTATTCCACCAGTGGCTTAAAGTTTTGGAGAGTTAGATGCTGACACCCGTTACTTTTATCGCCCCCCTCACGACCATCCGGCGCACCCGTCTCTTAGCGATCCCCGGCGAAGTGACCGTACGCAAAGGGCAAGCTGTGCGCCCAACCGAAGTCGTGGCGACTGCACATTCCGCCCCGCGGCATTACATGCTCAATGTCGCGCGTGGGTTGGGCATCACCGAAGAACAGACTGAGCAGTACATCGAACGGTTTTTAGGTAATGAAATCCACGAAGGCGACATCATCGCTTCCCGCGGCAAAATCGGCAAGCGGATTGTCCGCGCCCCGGTGGATGGCACCATTGTTTTTGTGGCAGGCGGGCAAGTGCTCATTCGTTTGACTACTGAACCCACCGAACTCAAAGCCGGTTATCCTGGCACGGTGGCAGAGTTAATTCACGAGCGGGGCGTCATCATCAGCGCAACAGGTGCCTTGATTCAGGGGCTTTGGGGCAACGGGAAAATTAACGCCGGGCCGTTGAGTGTCCTCGCAACCACCCCCACCCACGAACTCACCCCAGGTGAACTTAACGAAAGCCTGAAAGGGGCCGTCATTATGGCCGGGCACTGTAAACAAGCCAACGTCCTCAAAGCCGCCAACGAAACCCGTTTACGTGGTTTAATCCTCGCCAGTCTGGCCCCGGAACTTATTCCTCTTGCCACCGCGGCCCCCTTCCCCATTTTAGTGACGGAAGGATTTGGCGCCCTGCCCTACAACGCCGTGACGTTCAAATTACTGTCTTCCAACCAGAAACGTAATGTGACCATCAACGCCGAAGCCTTTGACCGCCTCAAAGATACCCGCCCTGAAATTTTTATTGCCGTCGAGGCCGCCAGTCTGAGCGATTCCGACATGCCACCCGAGGCGGCTTTATTGGCCCCGGAGCAACGGGTACGAATGACCCGCGCGCCCTATCAAGGACAAATCGGTCGCCTCAAAGCCCTTTTGCCTGGCCTCACCATTTTCCCGAACGGGTTACGTGCGCCCGCCGCACGCGTTCAATTCGATCAAGAAAACTCTGCCCAGGGGTCGGAGGCTGTTGTCCCTCTGGCCAATCTGGAAATTTTATTCTAAGGAGTACAGCATGGCTGACGATTTTGACGACCAAGAATTTGACTTTGAAGATATTGATGAACAAGATGAAACCAGTGAAGAGCCGACGGAAGAATCCGGTAATCGAAGATTCTGGGTTCTTGTGGGCATTCTCGCCGTGGTCACGCTACTCACCTTTATCTGTATTGTGACCTTTTTTGTGATCTCGCGCAACAACGCTGGGGGAGGTCGGGCGGCACTGCAAACCGAAGCGGCAATTGCCTATGCGCAACAGACCGAGCAAGCGGTCGCGATTGCCCAAACCGAAGCCGCCGCTTCTTGGACCGCCACCCCCACCATTACGCCCAGCCCCACCACCACTCCGACCCCCACGGATGTCGTCGCCCAGGCCACCAACACCCCAGACACCGCCAACCTTGGCCTCACCCAAACCGTCGAAGCCCTGCTCACATTGGCCGCCGAATCCACCCCCATAAACACCTCCACCGCGCTCCCCACTGCGCTCCCTCAAACCGGGTTTGCAGATGACATTGCCGGAGGCGGTATTGCGGGCTTGATCGGGTTAGGCATCCTCGCCATTGTGCTGATCTTCTTTGCCCGCCGGTTGCGTGCGGCCTCCTAACCCCTCTGCAGACACCCCGCTACACCCAGACAAAGGATTTCCTCACAGATTATCTGAACGGCTACCATTGTTTGAAACTTTCTACTAGTCCGTCAAACCTGAAAATTATGTTTGTAGTCACGACTTCAGTCGTCGTCTTGAGCGGTTGAAACCGCCACTACGAACCTAAAAATGATCTTTGACA
>JABWBV010000793.1 GCA_013359445.1 Anaerolineales bacterium
AAACTGCCCAATCGCCGAAATTTCTCAGGGGTGCGCTAAAAAAAATGCCTTGTGAGCCTTTCGGAAGCCCTTAGCCCTTGAATTCTGCAACACGCTCCTCCTCGCCCCCTTCCAACCCGTCACCGACAACCTTCCGTACCTCACCCCTGGCGAAGGCCTCCCCATCCCAGCCGCGTGGTCAAATGACGGCACACAGATCATCTTCTCCGACGTATGGGGCGACCTCTGGTTGGCAGACACGTCCGGGGCGGTGACACAGCTTGCGGACAATCTCGGCTTTGACCCGGCGTATCCCCGCCAGCCCCGTTTCTCCTGGTCGCCGGATGATTCGCATTTGCTGATTACGTTCGATGACCGGGCGTGGGTGGTGACGGTGCCCTGATCCATAAAACTCTTGCAAAACTGTATCCCGTGGGATACAATACCCTTATGATTGAAATCCGCCAGACGGAAAACTATGCTCAATGGTTTTCAAGCCTGCGAGACCGACAAGCCCGCGCACGCATTGATGTGCGAATCCGACGATTATCGTTGGGCAATCCGGGCGATGTAAAACCCGTTGGCGGTGGAGTTTCCGAATTACGCATTGATTACGGCCCCGGTTATCGCATTTATTTCACACAGCGTGGGCAACAACTGATTATTCTGTTAGTTGGCGGAGACAAGCGTACGCAAACGCAAGATATTCAGACCGCCATCGCGTTAGCACGAACTTTGTAAGGAGTTCCCATGGAAAACGAAAAAATCACAACCCGCCCCTGGGATGCCGCCGAGCATCTCGAAAACGAAGGAGACATGGTCGCCTACCTGGACGCGGCGCTGGAAGATGGCGATCCTGCCCTGATTATCGCCGTCCTGGGCGATATTGCGCGAGCCAAAGGGATGACCCTAGTTGCCCGCGAGGCGGGATTAGGACGTGAAAGCCTTTACAAAGCCCTATCCCCGACAGGCAACCCAGAATTTGCGACCATTCTAAAAGTGGTCAATGCGCTTGGCTTGCGTCTTCACGTTCAATCAGTTCCCCTCTAAACCCAATCCTGATTCGCACATCCAACGCCACCGCCCCCTCCCGCAACACCCTTAACGGATTGATCTCCATCTCCGCCAACTGGGGGAAGTCCGCGGCTAACTGGCCCAACCGGGTGAGCACCTCGATCACCGCCTCCCGATCTGCGGGGGGGAGATTGCGGAAGCCGCGTAATTTGCGGCCCGCCCAGGTTTTTTCCAACATCTCCTCGATTTCCCCGCGCGTGGCCGGAGCGAGCGCAAACGCTACATCCTTCAACCCCTCCACCTCCACCCCCCCCGACCCAAACATCACCAACGGCCCGAACTGGGCATCCCGCACCGTGCCGGTAATCACTTCTTGCCCGGCGGATACCATGCGCTGAAGATGTACCCCCTCGATCAGGGCATCCGCTTTCGCGCGTTTTGCCGCCTCGATCACAGTGGCGAATCCCGCTCGCACGGATTCCCGATCCCGCACGTCCAACAGCACCCCGCCCACGTCCGATTTATGCGGAATGTCCGGGGATGCGACTTTGAGCGCGACGGGGAATCCCATTCGGGCCGCGATGGCGACCGCCTCGTCGGCGTCCCGCGCGAGTTCCAGGCCCAGGGTCGGGATGCCGTAGGCCGCTAAAATTTGGAGAGTGGTGTCTTGGGGCAAGAATCCGCCGTTCGTAGTGGGCACTTCAGTGCCTTTTTGGGGGGCTGAAGCCCCTACTACGAACGGGGCGAGCGCGTTGGCGACCTTTTCCGGGGACACGTCTGCCCGGTGGAGGGGGGATTCGACTTCGCGGGCGAGGGTTTCGGCGCGGCGGGTGAGGACGTTGAGGGCACCGGCGGCCCGTTCGGGGAAGCGGTATTCGGGGACGTGTGCCGCGCGGAAGTATTCCACTGCCTCTTGGATCATCCGTTCCCCCATCACCGCGATGACGACGGGCTTTTTCGCACTTTGGATGATCGGGATCATGGCGCGGGCCACGCCGCCCGCGGTGTACATCGGTGGTGGCGGGAGGATGACCATCACGCTGTCCACGTGGGGGTCGTTGAGCAGGGCGCGGAGG
>JABWBV010000180.1 GCA_013359445.1 Anaerolineales bacterium
AACAGCCAGGTGACCTCCTTCGGCGAACGAGGGGAACTGATCAGTGGCGAGTATGTAAAAGACAACGTGTTGGTGAACGATCCCACCTGTCATGCCTGCCCGGTTGCGTGCAAGAAAGAAGTCGAAGTCAAAGACGGCCCCTTCAAAGGCCTGCGGATGGAAAGCGTCGAATATGAATCAGCCTGGGCCTTAGGCGCGAACTGCGGGAACGATAATATCGGCAGTGTCGCAAAGATGATCGATCAGTGCAACGACTACGGATTAGACACCATTGAGTTGGGCAACGTTTTGTCTGTTTACATGGAAGCCTACCAGCGTGGCTACACCAATGGCGACGGCGGCTTGAATTGGGGCGATTGGGCCTCGATGGTCGCAACCGTAGACAAAATCGCTTACCGAGAAGGCATTGGCAATGTCCTGGCCGAAGGCACCGAACGGGTGGCCAAACACTACGGGCATGTCGAAATTTCGATGACGGTCAAAGGTCAGGCTATCCCTGCCTATGATCCTCGCGGTTTGAAAGGCATGGGCATCGCCTACGCCACCAGCAACCGTGGCGCGTGCCACCTGCGCGCGTACACCCCCGCCGTCGAACTGAACATCATGCCCTTCCAATCCCTCAAAGCCGATCCCTTGGAATGGAAAGGGAAAGGTGGCCTCACAAAAGTCTTCCAGGATGTTCACGCCGTTTCCGATTCGATGGATTTGTGCAAATTCTCCGCCTTCGCGATGGGGATGGATGAATACACCCAGCAGTACAACGCAGTCACAGGCTTGAATCTGAGCGTTGAAGAACTGCTCAAAACGGGCGAGCGCATTTACAACCTCGAACGTTACTACAACAACCTGGCCGGACACGGCGAAGGCAGTGATTACCTGCCCGCCCGTTTCCTGAACGAGCCGTCCACCATGCCCGGTTCCGAGGGGCAGGTTTGCGAACTGCCGGAGATGTTGGATGAGTATTACACCGCGCGCGGTTGGGTCAACGGTGTTGTGCCCGAGGCCAAACTGAAAGAGCTGGAAATCATCTAAACTCTGAAACGCTCCTCCAAACTTTTGAATAAAAAGAGGCGCACGGTTCGTGCGCCTCTTTTGTTTGGGTCATATCCTGAGCACCAGAATTATGCTTGTCGGTTGTGCGCAGAGAATGTAGCACATTGAGCGGAGGCTTTGCGTAGTCGAAATGTGCGGGGAGCGGAGAGGTCCCGCGTTCCCCGCATCCTTCGACTGCGCTAGACATAATTTTATTCAAGAGCTAAGTTTATTCCCGCTCCGCTCAGGATGCTGTCACCCGTTTACTGAGCACAGGAATTGCGTTTTTTGCGTTGAAACCGCAATTGTGTCCGTTAGCCGTATGATTACCCGCCCCCGCGCAATAACTTCATCTCCAGGCGAGGAAGCAATTTTTCCAACACTGCCTCCTCCCCCTCCAACGTCCACTGCACCCGCCCAACGACGAGCGAACCGAGTTTGTAGGGCGGCGCTTTTTCGAGCGAGGCTACCCACCCCGACCCGGTCACTTCCTGCTCTCCGTTGGCAACGCCGCCCAATTCTTCCAGGTACTCGCGCAACAACCATAGCGGCACACCCGCCTGCCGGACAATTTTCATTAACCACCTCCCACTGCCGGGAAGATGTCAATTTTATCGTTGGGTTTAATGACCGTGTCCAGCCCACGTTCCAGGTACGGGGCATCCCGCCCGTTGATGATCAAATGTATGTGCCCGTGTATCTCACCATCGGCGGCGACCAGTTCGGGGCTGAGTTTGGGGTACTGAGACACCACGCGGTAAACCAGGTCACGCATGGTGATCCCGTCTTCCACAGGGATTTCGACCGTTTTCTGGCCGACGATATAACGAAGGGTGGCGTAAAAGTTGATTTTCATGGGCATTGGATCACACCCTGCGCCCACAGGCATCCGCCGCAGGCCGGGGAATTGTTTTCAAAACAGTCGGTTTCGTTGGCACGCGATAATTCGCACCCGCCACACGCGGTGCAGGGGGCAAAGGCAAACAGGTGAACCCGCTCGCGGTAGGCGACGTATTCCGGGTCCAGCCACATGTCCAGCAGGTCGCGGTGATTGACATTGCCAATCGCATGGCGGTGCGAGGCGCGTTCGTATCCGCGCAGGTAACTGACATGCGAATACAGGAGAGGAATGCACGGGCTGACACTGCCATCCCATCCCACGACGATGGAGCCGCTTTCAATGAAGTTACAGACATCGTTGCTCGACCCCAAATTGTTTCCGGCAAACACGACGTTGTAGCCGCTGGAGAGAGCTTGCATGAGGGGACCGGCGGTCAGTTCGTTGATGTCCATTTTGGGCAGGTACAGCTTGCGGAGCCAGGGGGAGGGAGTGTAGGTGATGTCGTTTAACGTGCGTTCGTACAAAATATCGTCTTTGGTGAGGGAGGAATAGGGCTGGACGTTTGTGACTCGGAAGTGAACCGCGCCCAGCCGTTTGCCCAACGCGAGCAGTTCGGGCAGGTCGGCGATGTTTCGTTTCATGGCGACGAACGCGATGCCGATCTCCGGGGTGGGACGATGGGAGGGGCGGCGTAACCGGCGGAAACGTTTCAGGTTTTCGAGGACGGTGGGGAGTTCCGCGCCCAGCCGAACATCGGCATAACTTTCGGGGCGGGCACCATCAATGGAGACCCAGATCAAATCTACGCCCGCGGCAATCAATTCCCGGCCACGTTTTTCATCCAGCAGAGTCCCGTTGGTGATCATTTCCACCCGGCACCCCAACGCCTTCACACGAGCGATCATCTCGGCGAGGTGTTTATGCACGAGCGGTTCCCCAATCCCGCCGAAAAATACGAGCGGGGGAGGTGAAATCGCCTTGATGCCCTCCAAAATGTGGTCGAACGTTTGGGCGGACATAGTGCCCAGTCCGGTCTCCCACACGTTTCGCATACAGGTGATGCAATCAATGTTACAGTGATTGGTCGTTTCGATGTAGACTTTGGCGAGATGCGTGACGGGGCGGTGCAGGCGGATGTTGTTGGCGTCTGTGTCAAACCGGAGGCGCGCGCCTGGTTTCAGGCCAAACTGTTCGACCACTTCGGGCGGCAGAACCAACCGCCCCTGCTCGTCCACTTCGGCCCAGGTGGTAGGCTTGGCGCTGATCATGGGATTGAACCCATCTTCGTTGGAGCTATCGCCGTTGGCGTGCTTTCCATTGAAACGAATTTCTTGAGGTTGAATGAGCGGAAATTGTGGGTACAAAGTATCTCCTTTTAGACCGGTTTTAAATCAAGCACCGGGGAGCCGTTAATGGCGTCCAAGTCACGGACGCACAGGACATTACCTTCGATAGAAATCAGTTCGACCGTTGTGATCCCAATCGGGTTGGGTCGTTGCGGACTGCGTAATGCGAACACCCCACGTTTTGGGCGCGTCACGTCGCGCCGGGGATGTTGCAATAATTCGTAGCCATCGGAAAGATGAAAGTGAAAAACCACCACCATTGAATGCCCAGGTTCGATCCCCTTTAACCCTTCTGTAAATTCCGGTTCCAAAATGATGCGTGACTCCCCCTCGCGAATAAGCCCGGGCGCAACGGGTTTGTCAAAATGATTATGAACGTATCCGATGGGGGTGTAAGTGATCATGCCGTCACAGGGGAAAGTCGTAAATTGAACGCCTTCTCCAATTAATCAGACCTCATTTTGACGGGCGAAGTTTTTTGGCGGCGTTTATCCGTTGGTGCATAGTCACGCCAAAAGCCACACCCAAAATCGCGCCGACTAACGCATAATGACCGGGTTTGCGGGCGACGGTGGCAATGTCCCACTTGAGCGGGGGAGTCCCAATCGCGTAACTGTATGGGCGGGTAAACTGCATGATCCCTTCCTTCCCGTGCGTGCGGCCCGCCCCCGAATCTTTGACGCCCCCAAACGGGAGCATCGGAATCCCAAATTGGGCGATGGTGTCGTTGATGATGAAGGAAGAGGCCTGGATTTGTTTCGCCACCCGTTCGGCCCGTCTGACATCCCGGCTCCAAATCGAACCGGCCAATCCAAAACTGTTGTCATTCGCCATGCGGATCGCTTCCGCCTCATCTTTCACTTTCATGATTGGCATGAGTGGGCCAAAAGTTTCGTCTTGCATGATGAGCATTGTGTGGTCTACGTCTACCAAAACCGTCGGGGAGAAAAACATGCCATCTTGCTGACCGCCCGTCACGATCCGCGCCCCTTTCGCCAGCGCGTCGGCGAGATGACGCTCGATAATTTTCACCTGTCGAGGATCCGTGACCGGGCCGACAGAAAACGGGCTGTTGAGGTCGGTGGTGTAGCCCATTTTGAATTGTTCGGTATAGTGAATGGCTAACCGGACAAATTCGTCGTAGAGCGATTCGACAACATATACCCGCTCGACGGACATGCACGTTTGCCCGGCGTTGAAATATGCCCCCCACACGCCCCACCGCGCGGCCGCGTCTACGTCGGCATCTTCCAAAACCAACATCGCATCCTTCCCGCCCAGTTCACAGGCGACGGGGATCAGATGTTCGGCGGCGGCTTGCATCACTTTTCGACCGGTGGCGGTGGACCCGGTGAGGTGGATGTAGTCCGGGCGGGCCGCGATCAGGGCCGCGCCCACCCGCCCGTCGCCATGCACGATGCGGATGTACGGGGCCAATTCCGGGACCCGTTTGAGTAGGGTTTCGATCATCACCCCCGTCGCGGCGGTCACCTCGGAGGGCTTGAGGATGACCGTATTCCCGGCCAGGACCGCGGCCAACACCTGCGGTAACGATAACGCCAGGGGATAGTTCCACGGGGAGAGAACCAAAACGACCCCGTGCGGGCGATGCTCCACATAACAGGATTTGGAAAAATATAACCCGGACGAAACCCGTTCCCGCCTCAGCCATTGTGGGGCGCGGCGGCAATATTCGTTGAGAATGTCCACCGTGACGAGCAATTCGATCAAGGCATCTTGACGACTTTTGCCACAATCCTGGTTGATCAACGCGGTGATTTCGTCTTGGGACTCGATCAGCAGGTGTTGCAACTGACGTAAAATCCGAATCCTATCGCGTATTGATTTTTCAGCCCATCGAGTGGCCGCCTGCCGCATGTCGCATACGATGGTTGGGATTTGATCGAGTGGGGTCATGGCGACCTGCCCGAAGGTTTCCCCTGTTGCCGGGTTGGTAAAGGATAAGTGAGATGAAATGTCCATGTTAGTCCTCTTCTGACAATGCGTTCGTGTATCTGCTCACCCAGGAAGTGCCCAGTGAACAAGTTTTCAGTAGATCACTATATTTCCTTCTTTTTTCTCGGAACTTCTTACGCTTGGTGAGTAGTTACATTTAGATAATGATCGTTTTAAAGTAAAATCACGATGAGCCTGTTGTTCTTATATCACTCATTTTATGGTTAATCAATCGTTTCCAATCTCCCGCCTGTCCCCTCATATTTTGGAGCATTTTCAATGATTTCCTACACCCCCATCGGTTTCGTTCACTCCCCATTTCAGCAAACAGTAGGGATGCCGATTCAGGCCGTGGCGGCGCGCGGCGTGCCAGGGCGGATCGATCTTGCGCCCGAATACCATGCCGGGTTGCAGGATATTGAAGAGTTTGAGTACACAATCCGATGAACACTGCCGCCCGCAAACCCCCTCTGCCCCTCCTGCTCCTCCTCGCCCTCTTCGCGCTCGTCATCGTGCGCCGCGCCTGGGTCAGCGACGATGCCTACATCACCTTCCGCACCGTGGACAATTTTCTGCACGGCTACGGCCTGGTGTGGAACGTCGGCGAGCGCGTGCAAGCTTACACCCACCCTCTGTGGATGTTCCTCCTCGTGGGAGCAGATACGTTCACACGGGAAATCCACTTCACCAGCCTTGCACTTTCCATTTTTACATCATGCACCGCCCTCTACTTACTGGCTACACGCATCTCACCTTCCCAACTCGCCGCCGCCTTTGCCGTGCTTGCCCTCACCCTCTCCAAAGCTTTCGTGGATTACAGCACGTCCGGCCTGGAAAATCCGCTCAGTCATTTGTTACTCGTGCTGTTTGTGGTCGTCTTCCTCGCTGACGAACGGCGTTCCGCTGGCGCGCACAAAGCTTTCTGGCTCGCCTTCCTCACCTCCCTCCTCCTGCTCACCCGGCTCGATCTGGCGCTTCTCATCGCCCCGGCGTGTCTGCTTTTCCTCGCCCAAAACTTCAATAAACCCACCCTCCGCCAACTCGCGTTCGGCAGTCTGCCCATCCTCGCCTGGGAAGGTTTCTCGCTGTTTTATTACGGCTTCCCATTCCCCAACACCTACTACGCCAAACTCAGCACCGGCATCCCGCAAGTTGAACTCACCCGCCAGGGCCTGGAATATTTGTTAAACACCCTGGAATTTGACCCCCTCACCCTACTGCTGATCCTCGCGGGGGTGCTCGTCGCCTTCACCCTCCGCGCCCGCAAACCTACCGCCCTCGCCCTTGGCATCCTCCTCTACCTCGCCTACATCGTCCGCATCGGGGGCGACTTTATGGCCGGACGCTTCCTGACCGTACCGCTTCTGCTCGCGGTCATCCTCCTCACCCAACTGGATTTTGACGCCCTCCCGCTCCCACAAACCCTGCTAATCTTCACCATCCCCCTCCTCCTCGGCCTGGAAGCGCCCGACACCCCCCTAGACTTCCGCGACACCGCCACCCTCCAAACCCCCACCGAACACGTCGATCACCGCGGCATCTCCGACGAACGCCTGAACTACGCTCCCTTCACCGCCCCTCTCGCCCTTCCGCGGGACGCCGTTCCCCCCACCCACGTCTGGGCCTGGCAGGGCACCCGCGACGCCGGAGGGAAGCGCACCTTCGCCACCAAATTCGGCATCGGTTTTTATGGCTACAACGCCGGGCCAGACATCTACGTGATCGATCAACTCGCCCTCGCCGACCCCCTCCTCGCCCGCCTTCCCGCCCGCCGAGACATCCACTGGCGCGTGGGACACTACATTCGCGAGATTCCCGGCGGCTACGAACGCACCCTCGAAACCGGCAAAAATACGCTCAAAGATGGTGACCTGGCCGCCTACTACGACAAACTCTCCCTCATCACCCGCGGCCCCCTCTTCAGCAAAACCCGCTTGCTTGAAATCCTCAAAATGAATCTGGGCATGTACAACGATCTCATCCACCCCGACAAATACCGCTACCCCAACCTGATCCGCGTCCCCGCCGATGATGTCCCCTCCCCGCCCCCTGCCCCTGATCTCCCCTGGAACGCCCCCGAAACCCTCCAATTTACCGACAGCGGCCTGGAAATCACCTGGGATACGTCTCAAGCCCCTGCCTGGCTCGAAATCAGCCTCAGCAGTGACGATGATTTTCTCCTGATCTATCTGCAAAACGGGGAAGAACTCGCCACCCAGTCCCTCTCTGGCCCCGAATACCCTGAAGGCGGACTGGCAGTCCACCGGGTTTTTATCCCCCAGCAAGCCACCGCCTTCGACGCCCTTCGGATTTTGCCCATGCGAGGCGAAGGGTTTAGCCTGGGGCATCTAACATTCCTCGCCCCATAGAACATAAAAAGCGGCGTTGTACTGATTCTTCAATCTCGTGCAACGCCGCTTTGTTTGTATATTTTTCTTACTCTGCCATCTCCACTTTTACCGCACAAACCTTAAACTCTGGAATCTTCGCCGTCGGATCGAGGGCGGAAATCGTCAGGTTATTCGCATTTTGCGCGCCTGGGAAGTGGAAGTTCGCGAAGATCATCCCCGCGGACACGCGCTCGGTCACGATGGCGCGGGCGATCATTTCCCCGCGCCGGGAGGTGACGCGAACCCGATCCTTGCCGTTGATCCCGATCTTCACCGCGTCCTCCGGGCTGATTTCCACGAGCGATTCGGGGTAGATTTCCAGCAGACCTTCCGCGCGGCGGGTCATCTCCGCGCCGTGCCAGTGATAGAGCACGCGGCCCGTGTTGAGGTAATACGGGTATTCCTCATCGGGCAGTTCTTTGGCGTCGAGATGTTCACAGGCGTGGAATTTGCCTTTGCCGCGGGCAAACTGGCCGATGTGCAGGATGGGTGTGCCGGGGTGGTCGAGCGATTTGACCGGCCAGTGCAATTGTTCGCCAGCGGCTAACCGCGCAAAGGTGACTCCGGCATACGACGGGGCGAGGGCGTTGATCTCGGACATGATCTCGTTGGGGTTGGCATAATGCCATCCCGCTTGCGGTCCGACGGGTTCCCGACCTTCCATCGCCAATACGCGCCGCGCCAGTTCCGCAGTGATGTCCCAATCCTGCCGGGAATCGCCGACCGGATCGAGCGCTTGCTGAACCAGCCGGAGCCGCCGTTCGCTGTTCGTGAACGTGCCGTCTTTTTCGGCAAAGGTCACACCCGGCAACAGCACATCCGCAAGTTCCGCGCTTTCGGACGGGAAAATCTCTTGCAAGACGATAAATTCGGCATGTTCCAGACAATCCCGTGCATGGTTCACATCCGGGTCGGACATGACGGGGTTCTCGCCGAGGATGTAGAGCAGACGGACTTTGCCTTCGCCCGCGAGGTTGACCATTTCCGTGACGGTGAGGCCGGGTTTGTCGCCGAAGAGGACGGGGGACGGAGGACTGGAGACGGGGGATCGGTCGTCGGTCGTTGGTCGTCGGTCTAACGCCCACGCTTTCTCAAACTTCTCCCGCGCCTCGGGGCTGGTGACGGGTTGATAGGCGGGGAACACGTTGGGCAGACCGCCCATGTCGCACGCACCCTGGACATTGTTCTGCCCCCGGAGCGGGTTCACGCCCCCGCCGGGGATGCCGATGTTGCCGAGGAGCATTTGCAGATTGGCGAGGCTCATCACGTTCAGCACGCCTTTGGTGTGTTGGGTGATGCCCATCGCCCAGATCACCGCCATCGGTTTGTTGAGGGCGAGGATTTCGGCGGTTTGGTGGAGTTGTTCGACGGGGATGCCCGTAATTTGGGCTGTGACTTCGGGGGTGTATTTTTCGACGGCCTCTTTCAGGGCGTCGAAGTTTTCGGTGCGCTCAGTGATATAGGTTTTGTCTTCCCAGCCGTTTTTGAGAATGATGTGCATGAGGCCGTTGATCAGCGCGACGTCCGTGCCGGGTTTTTGGCGGATGTGGAGGCCACCATACCGCGGGGTGGCGTATTCGGTGATGTCAATGCGGCGCGGATCGGCGACGACGATTTTCAGGCCGCGGTGAATGGCGGCTTGCCGGAGCATACTCCCGAAGACGGGGTGTTGTTCGGTGGTATTTGAGCCGATGATGAAGACGGCTTTTGCGTTGTCGGCAATGTCCCGGAAGGGATTGGTCATTGCACCACTGCCATAGGAGGCGGCCAGACCGGCCACCGTTGGAGCGTGTCAAAGCCTGGCGCAGTGGTCAATGTTGTGCGTGCCCACCACCTGCCGGGCAAACTTGTTCATCAAGTAGTTTTCTTCATTCGTGCATTTGGCGGAGGTCATTACGCCAACGGCATCGCCCCCCGATTCGCGGCGCACCTCCACCACTTTGCGGGAAACGATGTTTAAAGCGGTTTCCCATTCGGTTTCGACCCAGTCCCAGGGAGTGATTCGTGCTTCGTGATTCGTGATTTTTTTGCTGTTTTGGTGATCCGGCAACTCGTTGACGCGTTGACTTGGGCTCGGCTTTGGTGCATCGTCGAGCAAATATCTCCGCACCATCGGTTTCGTGAGGCGTTCGGGGTGGTTGACGTAGTCGTACCCGTAGCGGCCTTTGACGCAGAGGTGCATTCCGTTCGGTTGGGCGTTGGGGTTGGAGACAACGCGGAGGATGCGGTTGTCCTTCACGTGTACGTCAAACTGGCAACCAACCCCACAGAACGAGCAAGTGGTGGTGACGACTTTTTCGGGCTTGCCGAGGCCCATCGAGAGTTTGTTGTCCAGCGCGCCTGTCGGGCAGTACGCCACGCACGCACCGCAGGATTCGCACCGGGCATCGAGCATGGTGGTGTCGTGCCCGGCGATGATTTTTGCTTCGCCCCCGCGTTCCCCCACACCCCACACGAACCGTCCCTGAACTTCCGCACACGCCCGGACACAACGGGTGCAGAGGATGCACTTGTTCATGTCCACCCAGACGAAGGGGTTGGGGTCGGAGTTGATGGGATGGAGGGGGAATTGTTGGTTGGTTTGTTCGTTTGTTGGTTTGCTAGATTGTTGACTTGCAGACTCGCTGACTTGCCGAATCCATGAATCGACGGGTTTGAGGGCTTGATATTCGATGACCCATTTTTCAAATTCGGTGTCGCCGACGTGATCGCCAAGGGCGTAGCCGCTGTCGTAGTAGTTTTGGAGGAGCATTTCCAAAATCATTTTGCGGGAGCGGCGGATGGCGGGGGTCTCGGTGCGGACGATCATACCTTCGCCGACTTGGGTCGTACACGCGGCAAGTTCGCCGCGCCAGCCTTCGACTTCGACCACGCACAGGCGGCATGATCCGGCGGGGGACAGGTCTTTGTGATAGCACAGGGTGGGGATCGTCAACCCGTTCGCCCGCGCGGCCTGGAGAATCGTCTGGCCGGGTTCGGCTTGAAGGGGTTGGTTGTTTATCGTCAGGTTTATGCTCATTGAGGCTCTCTATCGAAAATCACTTTTGAAATGTTCAAGGGCGGACAAGATCGGCAACTTGGTGGACTGGCCTAGCCCGCAGAATGACGCCGCGCCCATTAACTCGGCGAGGGAGGTGAGGCGTTCGACATCATCGGGATGGCGATCCCCGGCAAGGATGCGGTCAAGGAGGACGCGGGTTTGGTGGGTGCCGATGCGACAGGGGGTGCATTTACCGCAGGATTCTTGCTCGAAAAACCACATTAGCTCGCGCAGTAACGCGACGGGGGAGACGGTTTGATCGCAGATCAGGAACGCGCCCGCGCCGAGGGAAAGGCCTTTTTGCATGGATTTGTAATCCAGCGGGGTATCGAGCAAACTTTCGGGGACAATGGTTCCTGCCGCGCCGCCGCACAGGGCGAAGTGGAACCGCGAACCGGGTTTCATCCCCCCGCCGAAGTGGTCAATCAACTGGCGCAGGGTGAGGCCGTAGGGCGCTTCGATGACGCCGGGGTTGCGGATGTGTCCGGCGAGGGTGAACATTTTGGTGGTGGGGGTTTTGAGGTGGTTCAGTAGACGATACCAGCCCGCCCCGTTGGCGACGATGTGGGGGATGTTGCAGAAGGTTTCGACGTTGTTGACGATGGTCGGGCAACCGTGATAACCGCTCGTGGTGGGGTAGGGCGGGCGGATGCGGGGTTCGCCGCGTTTGCCTTCGAGGGATTCGAGGAGGGCGGTTTCTTCGCCGCAAATGTAGGCGCCCGCGCCGCGATGGAGGTGGATGTGGAAGGAAAAGTCCGTCCCTCGGATGCGTTTGCCGAGGTAGCCGCGTGCTTCGGCTTCGTGGATGGCGTGTTCGAGGATGCGCGCTTGCGTTTCGTACTCGCCGCGGATGTAGATGTAGCCTTCGTGCGCGCCGACGGCGTACCCGGCGAGGGCCATGCCTTCGAGGAGTTGGTGGGGTTTGGATTCCATCAGCACCCGGTCTTTGAAAACGAGGGGTTCGGATTCGTCGGCGTTGCAGACGATGTATTTGGGGGTGCGGGGTTCTTTTGCAACCATTTCCCATTTCATCCCGACGGGGAATCCTGCGCCGCCGCGGCCGCGGAT
>JABWBV010000181.1 GCA_013359445.1 Anaerolineales bacterium
CCTCGAGTTTACGTCAGGGATATGGGTCACGCCTTCCGATCTGAATCCTCGTAACCCAATGTTTGAACAGATAAAGCCCGGCACGAAGATAACTACGACCAGTGTGTGGAGTGGCTCCGAATACCTGAGAATAGGATGGCAGGACGGGGACTATATGTTTTTAGTATTCACCTATTCAGACCTTAACCAGGAAAAAACGAAGGAACTGCTCCTTCAATTCGTCACAAGCATCATTGCACCTGAGACTTTAGTCGAACAGGCCAAAGCCTCGTCGGACACAAGTATCCTCATATATACAGTCCAAGAAGGAGAAACCTGTACGGATATTGCCGAACGCTTTGGCATCACCACAGAGCTAATCGCCGCGCTCAACCAGCTTGACGAGGACTGTGACACGCTGATTCCGGGACAGACATTGGATATCCCCTATCAGGGCGAATTCTGGACTCAGGTAGACTTGAATTGTGATAGTCGCAAAGAGAATATCTACCTATTCCATCCTTTGGAAAATCTGGATGATCCGACCATTACCGGAGTCGCTATAGATGTTCGAGAAGCTCCTGGTGATGTCCATCGCATCTGGACATATACGAGTGATGAAATGGGGGTCATTTCCTTTGAGCAGCCCACATTCTTTTCAATAGGAGATTGTGAACAATTTCTTGTCATTCGAGGCAGTATCCCCGGCAAGCAATATCGCACCATTGTCTTTCGCACCAATGGGAATTCCGTTTGGCCGGTTCTGGACTCGGTTGGTTGGCCGCTATCCCCCGATGGGGTGGTGAGCAATCAAGCGGAAACGGAAGATGAACCTTTCAGAGTAGATCTGATTGAGTGGGGAGATGAGATTGAGCCCGGTCAGTGTCTGAACCACAACTTGAGATTTCGGTGGACAGGAGAACGATTTGAGGGATTTAATGATCGGTATGAGCGAGGGGCGTGTAATTCATCATGAGTACCCCCACATCTTTTCCCCCGTCCCAACTTCATCCGAGCTCCTCCCCTTTCATCGAACGCGGCGGAGAACTCGTCGCGCGTCCGCCGTTTTTACAGGAAAACACGCATCTCCGCTGTTTTTTTCTGGAAGCGAAACAGGAAAAGTTACACGCGATGTGCGATCAGGTGTTCAACACCCCGAACGGGGGAATTTTCTCGTTCCGGCCCTTCTCGAACATCGTGCTCCTCACCTTCGCGAAAATTGACCTGATTTATTCCCTCCACGGGAACGACGCCGCGCGCGGGGGGATGCCGGAAATTGACGTGGCGATTTGGGTGCCCCTGCTTTTTGAACACGAGGGAACCCTGCACCTGGCCTGGTACAACCCCTACATCTTTGTGGACAATCCATTCGCCATGGCAACCGGGCGAGAAGGGTATGGGTTCCCCAAAACGCTGGCCCAATTCCAAATTCCCGGACAAAAAACCAGCACCGACCCCTACTGGGTAAAAACCCTGGCGATGGAGCGCTTCCGATCCGATTCCATTAGCCAGGAGATACGCGTGGTGGAAGTGATCCGTACCCGCCACGCCCAGCCCCCGCTCCAACAGCTTGCCACCATCCAATCGCTGATCACCATGCTGACGGGCGAAAACGAAAGTCTGCCCACCCGCGTGGCTTTGGGATGGCAGAATCTTCAAAACATGATTGCCACGCGCGAAATTCAAATGGTTTACCTGCGCCAGTTGCGCGATATCCAAACCCCCACCGTGGCGGCTTACCAGGAAATTATCAAAGCCCCCACACGAGTGGCGCGGGTCCATCGGGTGGGGGTGTTGGACGGGGTGTTTGAAGTGCGCTTTCCCCCCAACGCGTCTTTCCCCATCGCCGAAGATTTGGGCCTGAGTCCGGCTCAGAATCCGGTGAAAGGGGCGTACTGGATGGATTTTGATTTTTATTTGGATGTGGGCAAAACGCTTTGGCGAACGGGCACGAGTTAAACTTCGGAAGTTTGGGGATGCACGGGGGCGGCTTCCAATGCCAGCAAATTCCGCACGCTTAAATCCATCCGGGCTTGTAGCACCCCCATCATTTCAGGATGATCCCGGAGCAGTCCGAGTAAATTATCGCGGGACATGGTGAGAAACAAACAGGGGGACATCGTTACCACGGTTGCGTTGCGGGGGCGTTCGGTGAGCAGGGCCATTTCGCCAAAATGATCACCATCTTCTAAAATCTCGATAAAATGATCCACGCCTTGTTTATCGGTGACATGGATCTTCACCTGGCCTCGGACGATGAGGTAGAACTTATCGCCCTTTTCACCCTGATAGATGATCGTTTGGCCGGGGTCATAATATTCGGAGTGGAACTCGCTTGCCGCTTCCTCGCAAATCTCGTCGGAAAGATTGGCAAAGAGGGTGATGGCGTTTAGGCGTTTTGCGTCTACGCGGGCGAAGCGGCCATCTTTGCTGACATCAAACCCACTTTGTTTTTGCCATAATTCGTAGTAAACGCCCTCTTGGGTCAGGAGTTGCTCGTGGGTGCCTTGTTCGACTAATTTTCCATTGTGCAGGACGAATATTTGATCGGCTTCGCGCGCGGACATTAACCGGTGAGTGATCGAGATCATGGTTCGGTCTTTGGCGAGGCGGGTGAGGGTGGCGTTGACGGCGGCCTCGGTGCCCGGATCGAGGGCGGAGGTGGCTTCGTCGAGCAGGAGGATTTTGGGGTTGGAGAGGATGGCGCGGGCAATGGCCATACGCTGGCGTTGGCCCCCCGATAGGCGTCCGCCCCCCTCGCCAACCAGGGTATCATATCCGTCGGGGAGGGAGAGGATCATGTCGTGGATTTCTGCCGCGCGGGCCGCGTTTTCGATTTCGGCATCGCTCGCGCCAGGGCGTCCTAAGCGGATGTTTTCGCGAATGGAGGCATTGAAGAGGTAGTTTTCTTGAAAGACCGCGCTCATTTGCGCACGCAACGATTTTTGGGTGATCTGGCGAATGTTTTGTCCGTCGAAATGAATGACGCCGGCTTGTGGGTCGTAAAAGCGCATGATCAGACTCAGCAGGGTGCTTTTGCCAGAGCCGCTGGTGCCGACGAAGACGACGGATTTTCCGGCGGGGATGGTTAGGTTGACCTGGTTGAGGTTGGCGTGTTCCCCGGTGTAGCTAAAGTGGACGTCGGCAAATTGAATATGGTGTTCGAAGGTTTTTAACACTTCGGCATCGGGCAGGTCTTGGATGAGGATTGGGGTTTCGAGAAGGTCTTCGATGCGTCCAACGCTTCCGGCGGCTTCGATCATGATTGGAACGACTTTTTTGGCGAATTCGTAGACATCTTTGGTGACGGCGCTCAAAATGGTCATGAATGAGACGAAGACGCCGATGGATATTTGACCATAATAGGCAAGGATGGCGCCAAAGATGGTGATCATGAGTTGAATTAATAAGACGCCTAAGCTGGATGTTTTGCTGATGAGGGCGATGGTGAAGCGGGATTGGATGGTGGTATGGCCTAAATGATCGAGTTTTTCGTCAAATTTTTCTGAAATGAGGGTTTCGAGGACAAAGGTTTTGATGATTTGTTGGGCACGGACTGTCTCTTGCACCATGTTGACGACTTCGGCTTCGCTTTCGCGCAGTTGGATCGAGGCGGAAATGGAGCGGGTGACCAGGCGGCTGACGACGGCCAGCAAGATGGGGAGGGTAAAAACGGCGAGGAGGGCCAGCCGCCATTCTAAATAGAAGAGAAAAGGGATGTTGATAAGGAGGCCAAGCCCCGTCAAAATGGTGTTGAGGAAGGCCTGGGTGTACCCCGCTTCGAGGGCTTTTATATCTCCGCTAAACCGGGTGAGAATATCTCCTAAGCGTGTTTTGATATAAAAATCGGCGGAGAGGCGTTGAAGTTGGAGGTGCATTCGCCGTCGAATGTCATTGAGGATGAGGGCGTTGGCCCGCGCGTTTACGTATTCCCCGCCCATGGTGGCTCCGGTCATGATGACAAAGGCGATGAGTACACCCACTAAAATCCAGGATAAGGGTGGATTATTGGTTGTATTGAGGACATTGTCTATGATGAGTTTCAGGCTATAGGCAAAAACTGTATGGAAGCCCTGTTGCAAAAAAAGGAAGGTGATGGTGAGGATGGTTAGTTTGGGGTGTTTTGACCAGGCCAGGCTGGCGCGTTTCAGGACACCAAGGATTGAGACAGGGGTTTTGAGGTGGGTGGGGTATTTCATACAGGACTATTAACACAAGGTTATTAAGGACGGTACGAGAAAGGGGCAAGGGATTTGTTTTGACTTATGTTGCTTTACAAAGTGGGGTTGTAAGCCCAGCCGACGGACGGAAACTTGGGAAAGAAGCGAATCTTCGCTATTCTTGCAGGGGACGATGATTCGTTCCGGGCGTATAATGTCTTTTTTTGTAATTACTCACTACTCCGTAAAGTAAGTTTCCGTAAGTTTGCAAACGAGTAAAACTTCAAAAGACTTCCTTTACAAAGCACTCACGCTCAAAGTGGTAAAGCGCGAAAAAAAATTGGCTCTCCCTTTTTGGGGGAGGAGTTACTTCTTTTCAGTTCTCAACAGGCATACACGGAACAAGATGATGAATAAAGGCATTTTACATGGCATTGGTGCGTATACGCTTTGGGGCTTCTTCCCTATTTACTGGAAATTGCTCCACCACGTCCCTGCGCTGGAATTGTTGAGCCACCGGATCGTGTGGTCGTATCTCCTGATGATGGGGATTATTATCGCCTCGCGCGGGGGGGCGGAATTCCGCAAACTGTTGAACGCGCGCGTGATCGGGATTTATTTCATCGCCGCGATGCTCATCGGGGGGAATTGGGGAATGTATGTGTGGGCGGTCAATGCGGGGCATATCGTGGAAACCAGCCTGGGATATTTTATCAATCCGCTCGTAAGTGTGGTGTTAGGGTTGGTGATTCTGCGGGAGAAACTGCGCCCGATGCAATGGGTTCCGATCTTGCTGGCCCTGATAGGGGTGGTGTATTTGACGGTGACGTTTGGCCGCCTGCCGTGGATCGCGCTGACGTTGGCGTTCACGTTTGGGTTTTACGGACTTGTCAAAAAGCTCGCGCCGCTTTCGTCTTTGTATGGGTTGACGTTGGAGACGGGGTTATTGTTTATGCCAGCGTTGGCGTTTTTGGGGGTTATGCAAGTGACGGGGGATGGCGCATTTTTGCATACCGGGATTTCTTCTGATTTGTTGATGGTAGGGGCGGGGGTGGTTACGACGATTCCGCTTCTGCTTTTTTCATCCGCCGCGAAACAGATTCCGCTTACGATGATTGGGGTGTTGCAGTATTTTGCCCCTACGATTCAGTTTCTGATTGGCGTGTTTGTGTATGACGAGCCGTTTGACATGACCCGATTGTTTGGGTTCGGGCTGGTTTGGCTGGCCCTGATCATTTTTGGGGTCGAAAGTTATTTGGCGCACCGTACCCCTCAGGCGTTGATTCCTGAACCGGGGGAAGGTTAACGTGTGAATTGGCGAGGCCGCCTTTGGGCGCTTGGCAAGGGTTTTCGCCGCAAGTTCACAAGTCCGAAATATTAAGGCCCTGTGTCTGGTAGAGGGTTTTTCGTTTACAATTATGTCCCGTTTTTAGGCTCTGTAATTTTTCGGGAAGTATCCTCTCTAAGCCTGAGCAGGTACTATTTCGGTTGATTTCACAGGTTTTATGATAGCGCCGTCACAGATTGAACCAAGAATTTCTATCAAGAGTAGAAAATAGGTGAGCTATTTTCGTTTGATGGAAATTATCGGGATGCAAACCGGATTTCCCGCGCAAATTGGAAAACGATTTTACAAACAAACTATCCTGTCTTACAGTTAAGGAATTTTTTTATGGACAAATCTCGTTCGCCTTCCCTTTTCGGTTTATTGATCACCGTTCTTTTTCTGAGCATTGGTCTGGTGTATCTTTTTGTTTCTTTAAATACTCAAGACCCTTTGTGGTTTATCAGCACCTTTGCTGAACGGCCCTCCCAAATTGTCATCAACTGCTATGGAAGCCAGATATTTATCCGTCCCGAGGACAGTCGGTACGATGGGCTGGTCAACCAGGTGAATGAAGTGATCTCCGGCAGTAAATATTGGGATTCGTTGACTTTATCCGATGACACCTATTTGATATATCAGGATAGCCCAGAAATGATGGTTATGGAGTTGTTTTATACGCCGCGCGTCCGCATCCATTCTTTTTACAAATATTTTTCGAATTTAGACTCGATTATCATTCCTTTGGATGGACGCCATGCCTCAACGTATGCCATTTTTGGGCGCGTCAATGAAACGAATACAGCAGGGTCCCTTCACTTTGATAATACGCCTGAAATCCGGCAGTGGGTTGAGTCTCAAGGAATTTGTGTTAAGCCCTAAATTGCCGGGGATGAGCTTTTAAAGGAAGAACGGTAATTACTCAGCCAGGGGTAAGTGCCGCCCCAAAAAAGGGGCGTTTCGTTCTTTTTTATGCCGGTTGGCCGATAAAATGCCTCTTTCAAAGGGGCATTTTTGATCGTGACAACCCAAGAAGCCGGGCAACGGAACTCAATTCCCATTTGACGCTATCCTGGCTTACATGTATAATCCTCGCAAGTTTTCCAAATCCCCACCAAAGTAGACACCTGAGAATCCCTATGGCCTTAAAGGGTAATTTACGCGACTTTACGATCACCCAATTGCTCAACCTGATAAACCTGGCCCGTAAAACGGGAACTTTGATTGTCGAAGGTTCTAACGAAACAGCGTGGGTTTCCTTTCGAGACGGTAAACTGGCTTTTGCCCAAACCAGCAAAGATGAAAATAACCTGGCCTACATTCTTTACCGGGCCAATAAATTTACCGCCGCGCAATACCAAACCTTACGGGCACGGGCCGGTGAAATGGGTGATAAAGAATTAGGGTTATTGTTGATCAATGGGGGTTACGTAACGCGTGAAGATGTGCTTACAGCTTTACAAAACCATTTTATTAGCATTGTCAATCGGCTTTTTACGTGGGTTGAAGGATTTTTCCGGTTTGAAAATGGGGCTTTGCCAGAAGAAGACAAAATTATCACGCGGATTGATTTGGAAAACATCATTATTGAAGGCTCACGCCGCCTGCGGGAATGGGAACAACTCCAAGATGAATTACCCAATTTGGATATGGCTCTCAAATTTACGGATCGGCCAGGTGCCAATTTACAAAAGGTCAATCTGAGTGTTCAAGAATGGAAAGTCGTCTCTTACATTAACCCCAAAAACTCGATGAGACAAATTGCCAAAGCGACAAAAATGAACGACCTGGAAATCCGGCGAGTTGTCTATGGCCTGCTTCAGGCGGGGTTGGTAGAGATTGTGCGCCCGGTCGATATGGCCCCCCCCACGCCCACGCGTTCTCCCGTCCCTGTCGCAAACAAAGCCGAACAAAAATCATTGGTGAATCGTATCATTAGCCGGATACGCTCGCTTTAATTTTTTTTCAATAATCTCAATTTCCGGCCTCATTACTTAAGGAAAATGCGCTATGCAAACAGTCAAAATGGTTGTTACCGGACCTTTTAGCTCCGGGAAAACAGAATTTATCCAGACCGTAAGTGAAATTGATGTCGTCTCTACGGAGCGAAAAATTTCTTCGGAAGCGGAGAAAATCAAAGATTCAACTACTGTCGCGATGGACTTTGGGCGCATCACCGTTGACGACAATTTAGTACTCTATTTATTTGGGACACCCGGTCAAAAACGCTTTGATTTTATGTGGGAAATTTTGTCGGAAGGCATGTTGGGCTTTATCGTCATGGTCGATAGCACACGACCAGAAACCTTCCGCGAAGCGCGAAGCATTCTGGAAACCTTCCGGGCTTATGCCCCAACGCCTTATGTAGTTGCCGCAAACAAACAGGATCAAGCCGACGCTTGGGATATCGACGACATGCGGATTGCTTTACGTCTTGACCCCAATGTCAAGTTTTTACCCTGTGTGGCCTTTGACAAAGAGTCCGTCAAGAATGTCTTATTAGAATTGTTATATAGCATTCTGGCAAAAATGGACTCACAATAACACTCGTTTCAATAAGTTGACTGAAATACTGTGTCATCACTTACAACCGACAAGGGTATCGTTCATTATGAGGTTTATGGACGGGGCAAACCTGTAATTTTGCTACACGGCTGGTTAGGCTCCTGGGGGTTGTGGCAAGAAACCATGGGGTTTTTAGGCCACGAATACCGTACTTATGCCCTCGATTTTTGGGGCTTTGGGGAATCTGGGAAAAAACAATCTACCTATCAAGTAAATGATTTTGTAAACATGGTCGATGAATTTATGGAGCAGTTGGGCATCACCCAAGCTCCGTTGGTCGGCCATAGTATGGGTGGGACGGTTAGCCTGTCTGTCGCGATCCAATACCCTCAACGGGTCAGCAAGGTTGCCGTGATTGGCTCGCCCATTAATGGTTCCTCGCTTGCACCACTTCTAAAATTAGCCGGATACCGGCCTATAGGGATGCTTGTTCACAATATGATGGGGGTCTTAAAATTAGGGATTAAACTGGCTACACCCATGATCACATCCGACCCGGAGTGGTACACCATGATCGCCCAGGACTTGGATCGCACGACAGTTGAATCGTTTCTGATCAGTATTTCCTCTTTACACAACACCGATCTAACGAATAAACTTAGTACTATTCAGATGCCGGTGATGGGCATTTATGGCGATAAAGATATTATCGTCTCCCCCGATCAATGGAAACCCCTCAAAAAGGCGGTCAACCATGCCCGGATCGAACGGTTTTCAAAAGCCGGGCACTTTCCTATGCTAGATCAGCCGCGCCAGTTCCAAAAAACCTTGCGAGATTTCCTCGAAAATGGTTCCATGCTCTAATAATTTTCCCGCGAGAACTCAGTGTGCTTAAAATCATTCTAAAGAGCGAAAAATTTATCTCCCCATTCAATGAGAAGGCAAGGGATTTGCGCATCCAAAACAAGCCACTTTGGTTGCTTCAACGCGATACACTGGCGCCCTATGTCACCCATGAAATTGAATTAGCCGAAGAAGCCTCGCTCCCAGAAGTCCAAGGCCCGTGTCTGGTTTATCGGGACAATTTATATTTTGATGCCGCCTTTATTGAAACCTTTCTAAACAAAGCGACCAAACTAAATCACCCCTCTCAAGCCGCTTTTTCAATTAAAGACCCTGCTTTTCGCGAGCACGCGCTCCCCCTCTCCGTCTCCTACACCCAACAGGAGGACCTCTTCCTCGCAGAGTTATGGTACTATCCCAACGGCCCTGAGCCAACCAGCCAACCCATGCTAATCAACATGAAAAGCCGTGAGGTTGGGTATTATCATGTGCCAGTGTACATGGCAACCGAACAAGGGGACCTGGTTTTTCAAGTACCTTTACGCAGTCTGATCGCCATTGATGCCTGGGTGCATATCTTTATTACAGATGTCGTCTTTGGTTTATTTTCACGAGGGGCGCGTTTTGAAAATCGAGCCAATAAAAGTCCCTGGTTTAAACTTTACTTATTATCTAAAGCCGTTTATGAAGGCAAACAAGTCCTTTCCACTTCGGAACTCGTCAAGATTGGACGAAATTGTGTCATTGATCCCAGCGTTGTCATCACCGGGCCAGCCAGCATTGGTGACAATGTAACAATCGGGGCGGGAACGGTCATCGACAACTGCATTATTGGCAATAATGTCAACATTTCTCAAGGATGCCAGTTGATGCTTTCGGTCGTAGGCGATGGTAGTTTTCTTCCCTTTCGCGCCTCCTTGTTTATGACCACCTTGATGGAGAATGCCATGGTGGCACAAAACACCTGTTTGCAAATGTGTGTCGTAGGGCGCAACACTTTTATTGGAGCAGGCTCCACCTTTACAGACTTCAACCTGATTCCCACACCCTTACGGGCAATGGATGGCAGGGGCGAGTTGAGCCTATCGAATCGAGAAGTTTTAGGGGGATGTGTCGGGCATAATTGCCGCTTGGGTTCAGGCATGATCATTATGCCCGGACGCATGATCGAATCTGATGTCGTCTTAATTGCCTCCAATGAACGCCGTGTGATCAACCGAAACATTTCTTACGAACAAAGTGACCACAAGCTCTTCTCTTCCGCGCATCTTCATAAACGTTTATACCCTCGCCAGGATGAATCCGTTGAAGAGTCGTGGTAACCCGTGGATAGTTTTGCTTTTATCATTCACCCTATTCATCCCAAGCGGGACGTTAGCCGTAAATACCCCCTGTTAGGAAAATTCCTAACAGAACGGCAAATCAATTTTTTCTCCACCTTTTTCCCCCCTGTTTACATTTCAGAAATTGAAGGGATCACCTCTCAGGCCACCGGCAAACAAATCCGAGGGTGGTTTTTGGCTTGCCCATTAACCCCCACCCGGATGATGGAATTGCCAGAAAAAACGGTCTATCGCAAGATCATTGAAACCGGACGCCTGGCAGAAAGTTTGGGTGCTCAAATTTTGGGTCTGGGGGCATTTACCTCAGTGGTAGGAGATGCGGGGATCACCATCGCCAAAGAATTAAACATCCCCGTAACCACCGGGGATGCGTATACGGTTGCGATAGGTGTCGAAGCCCTCCTAAAAGCCGCCGAAAAACTACACATCTCACTCCCCCACACCAGCGCGGCAGTGGTCGGGGCAACCGGGGCCATTGGGCAGGTTTGTGCCAAAAAACTCGCGGAAAAAGTGCCTGAACTTTACCTGATCGGGCGTCGAACCTCGGCTTTGGAAAACTTGCGAGACCAAATCCAATCCGTTACAGGTTCATCTAACATCCACATTTCTACCGATGTGAATGATATAAAAAAAGCACGTTTGATTCTGACCGTCACAAGTGCAATTGACACCATAATTCACCCGGAACATTTACAATCAGGCAGTATAATTTGTGATGTTGCGCGACCTCGTGATGTGTCTGCCCGGGTGGCCGCTGTTCGCAAAGATGTCTTAGTTATTGACGGTGGCATGGTAGATATACCCGGTTCGGTAAATTTTCATTTTGATTTCGGCTTTCCTCCAGGAAAGGCGTATGCCTGTATGGCCGAAACCATGGCCCTCACCTTAGAAGGGCGTTTTGAAGATTACACTTTAGGTAAAGACTTGCGCCTGGATCAAGTCAACGAAATCGAAACGATAGCCAACAAGCATGGATTTCGCTTGAGTGGCTTTCGTTCGTTTGAAAAGGCTGTGACAGATGAAGATATTAAACGCGTGCTCCAACGCGAATACTAATACCCCCAATTTATCTCACTCTTCTGGGAGGTCCCTATGGGTAAAGCCCGTATCTTAATTGTTGAAGACGATATCGATATCTCCAACATGCTTCGCATTTACTTCGGTGGGCAAGGCTATGATGTGGATGCCGCCTTATCTGGCTCCGAAGCGCGGGAAAAAACCCGCCAAGGGTTGCCCCACTTGATTGTATTGGACATCATGTTGCCTGGGATGAACGGTTACGATGTGTGTCGTACCCTGCGTACACAGACCCGTACCAGTCATATTCCGATCATTTTCCTGACCCAAAAAGATGAACGCAGTGACAAATTACAGGGTCTGGAATTAGGCGCGGATGACTACATCACCAAACCCTTCGATATCGAGGAACTCAAGCTGTCGGATTATTCGCCGAGACAGTTGGGAATTAATGGATATCCGCGTCAGTCACTATGAACCATTCAAAGAAGTTTATGGCTTCGTGGCAGGGGATGATGTCTTGCGCTTTACCGCCATGTTGATGGGAGAAGTAGTAGATGCGCTCGGCACCCCCAATGATTTCATCGGCCATCCCGGAGGCGAAAACTTTGTCATTATCACTTCCGAACAAAACGGGCCAGGCATCCGCCAACGGTTGAAAGCACGCTTTGCCGAAGAAGTCCTCACCCACTACAACTTTATGGATCGCGAACAGGGCTACATCCTGACCACCAATCGTGAGGGCCAAACGGAAAAAGTGCCGATCATGTCGATTGCCATTGGACACGTTTCGCCTTCAACCCAACAATTTGCTGATATTCGCGAAATCACAGAATTAGCCGCTGAATCGCGGAGAAAAAATAGCGAGTAAATCAATTTTCTCGTGTGCTTGAAATAATGTTCGGGATTAATCCTTGGCTTCTAGGTCTCTACATTGTTCTCAGTGGCGTTGGTTTTTACGCCATCTGGCAATTCTTGTTGCGCGTTGTGCCCAGGATTCAACCGCCCCAACTTCCCCCTCTGCAAACCAACCTCACCAAGTCCCTCGAGCTTTCCAAAAATAACGACGCTATATTGCTCGTTCAACCCGGGGGCAAAATTTTATTTGCCAACCGCATGATTCGCGAGTGGCTCAATCTAACGCAAGACGACCAACCGAATTTGGAACACCTCGCTCGACAAGCCCGGCCCAGCGAAACCTTTCTCGGGCTTTGTGCCATTCCCGGGCAAGCTCGGTTTTCCTTACAAGGATTGATGGTAGACGGGATTTCCTACGAGATTCCGCACCGAGATGGGGCCGTCATCCTCCTCACTCTCCGCCGCCCCGACTTAACCGTCCTCACCCAAGAAAACACAACCGTTTCCGCACGCGCCCTAGATATTCTCACCGAACTTGGACGGGCCATGACGGCCAGCCTTGAGTTGAAGTCCACCCTCCAAGCAATTTTGGAAAGCGTTGAACGCCTGATTCCCTCCGACATTTTTGAAATTACCGTATGGGACACCGCAAAAAAAGCCCTGGTCCCCTACGGGTTCGCCGGTTCGCCTGGGTTTGATCGGCATCTCGAGAAAGGGGTCAGCAATTACCGCCCCGACGAGGGATATAGCGGATATATCTACACCCACACAAAATCTCTGCTCGTCGGGAACGTAGATACGTTTCGGGAAACCCGCCCTGCCGCAGATCGCCGTAACTTTCCTATTCGTTCTTTTTTGGGCGTGCCCTTGATGATTGCGGGAGAACCCATTGGTACGCTTGAACTTGGCTCCCTCACAACCAATTCCTTCGGCGAAAATGATCTTGAAATTCTCAGCATTCTCTCCAGCCAAGCCGCTGTGGCCCTCAAAAACGCCCTGGTTCATCAAGAAGAAGAACGACGCGTAGCAGAACTGACCGGCCTTGCAAAACTGGCGCAGGCCGTTGGCACCATTAGCCATACGCGTGACTTATTCTCCCACCTGGTCAATAGCATTACCCCGTTATTAGAAGTCGAGATTTTAGGCTTTTTGATCTACGACGAGGTTC
>JABWBV010000794.1 GCA_013359445.1 Anaerolineales bacterium
GACGCCCTCTTGGGTGGGGGTGACCACGAGGCCGGTTCCCGTGGCGGGGGCGGGTGGGGTTCCGCTGGTTTGGGTGGGCGGGGGGGTGGTTTCGCCCGCTTTTCCTTTTTCCAGTGCGGTGAACCAGGCGGCGACGTAACCCTGTTGGCCGGAAGGGGCTTGTGCTTGGAGCCATTTATCGTATTGGCCGACTTTGGCTTTAGCGGTGGCTTTATCTTCCAGGATGGTGACTTTGTCGTCTTCTTTGAGGCGTTCGTAGAGGTAGCCACTCACGTTGGGTTCGGCGCGTACCGCGAGGTCCGCGGCGGCGTAGACGATGAGTGGGTCTGCAGGGACGGGGACTTTGTCTTTCTTGGGCGGATCGGCGGGTTTTCCACCCGCGCCTTTGGTGCCGGTCAAAAATACTACGCCGGTGATGGCTTTGGAGAGGTCTTTGCCCTGGTATTTGTACCGGTCGAGCATTTTGAGTTTTTTGCCGGGGGCGTCGCCGGTGTACATGTAGGGATCGAGAATGAGGTAGTCGTCCCCTTCGCGGGCATAGGCCACGACCCAGTGGCTCTGTGCGCCTGGGGCGGAGGACCAGTCCACCTGAATGACGGCGGGATTGCCTGCGGCGAGGTGTTGGTCAATGCGGCTGATCGGGGCGGAGACTTTTTCGCAGTCCATGTAATCCTGGAAAACGACGCCCGGAAAAACCGAGGGCACCATCGAGGGGATGACCATGGGGCCTTGAAAACCACCGGCATCTTTCATCTTTTTGTTGAACGTGCTGGGCGTTTCTTTGTAGCCGTACCCGTTTGTGACCATGCACAGGCTGGTCATCAGACAGCCCCATTCTTTGATGGTTTGCGGGCCGTGACCAAGTTTTTCGGCGGCCCATTTCGGGTCGTTTTGCCAGAGTAAATCACTTTGAAAAGCCATAGGGGTTACCTCCAGAAGGGTAAATGGTTTGTAAAGGAAGTCTATTAAGGTTTTTTGCGCGTGCAAACTTGCCAAAACTTTCTTTACGGTTTATTAAATACAACAGGTTTTTTTCCAGGTTAGGGGGCATTCATGCGTTGTGGTTTCTGCATAAACCGCACCTTATCCCGTGGAAAGGGGGGAGGACAGTAGCCCAATTTTAGCATATGACCAAAGCATTGTAAAAAAATTACCGATTTGCTTGACACGCTCTCTCGGCCATTCTACAATCAATAGTCCTAGTTCATTTCCCCCTTCAAAATTTCGGAATGTCATCCCCTAAATTCCTGTAGAACCCCAAGGATTTATATATGAATGCTAACGATCACGCCCCTGCCGGTCAATCTGATGTCCTCCGCTCTGCCTGGAAACGGATGGTGGAATTAGATTTACAATCCTCCAAAATTTCCAAACAAAGTATGCAACTGCGCCGATGGGTGGCAATTTTAGGGGTTGTGGCGACTTTTTTAGCCATTATTACCAATGAATTACGTGGAGAGGTCTACTACATCGTCGAGCAAATTTTGCGCGGGCTCCTAATTCTCGTGCCGATTGTGATTTCAGGCATGGCGGCCTATGCCAACAAGTTTTTTGGCGGGGCCAATGGGTTGGTCATGCGGGCCGGCTCTGAGGAAATCAAAAAAGAAATCTACCTGTACCGCACGGTGTTGCGGAATCACCCCGAGCGGGATAAGTGGCTCAGCCGCCGGATGACCACCATTCAACGGCGCACCTACAAAAGCCTGGGGGGGGAACTCATCATTGAACCCTACGAGGGCAAATTGCCCCCCTACTACAACCCCGACGATCCCAACACCAACAAAGAATCCACGGACCCCACCGAAAACGGCCAAAACTCCGAACAAGATATCACCAACGGCGACAAAAATATCGGCGGAAACAGCCCCGATACTCCCGGCTCAGAACGCTATCAATCGCCCGCTGGTTGTGGCTGTGATGCCCAGTCGCCCGTCACCTTCTCGCTTCTCCTCTTCCTCTTGTTCCTCTTCCCCCTTGCTCGCCGCCGGAGAACTCGCGCCTAGTCCAAACCAAAGGTGGCGCCCCGTATGAAACTCTCCGTTCTCCTCCTC
>JABWBV010000795.1 GCA_013359445.1 Anaerolineales bacterium
GTTTCGCCCCAAACAGGTTCAACGCCTTCTCACAGGCCTCTGCCCCGGTCGCGACGCCCATCCCGCCCGTCCACGCGTTGATGTCTCGGACAAAGCGGCGATTCCCCTCCACGCCCCCCCAAAACGTCTCCGCGCTCATCCCCATCACCATATAATCCACTTCCGCGGTCATCACCCGTTCTACCGCAAACCGGATTTCATCCCGAATCTGAACCAGCAACCGCTCAAACTCCTCATTGCTACTCAAATTCTGATTGCGAATCCAAATCCGGGAAAAATGCGCGGTCACGCCCGGCACTGCCATCCGGTAAAAATCCGGCTCCACAATCGTATTCGTACTCGGCGCAATCACGCCAAATTTTTTCCGCCAGCCAAGCGCGTCGGTCATAGAGGTACCTCCAAATAAAGTTGTTTTTTGATTCGTGATGCGTGATTCGTGAATTCACGCATCACGAATCACGCATCACGTCTCGATACAATTGACGATTCTCCTCAAATGTCATAACATTATAACAAATCCCATGCAACCCAACCTTACCAAAACCAAACTTCTCCAAAAACTTCCCGTCTACGCCGTCATTGCCCCGTCTGCGGAGCCTGCGCTGGCGGAATGGGCGGGCCTGTCCGGGTTCGATGCCTACATGCTCGACGGCGAACACGGCCTCTTCAACCCTGCCGAGGCGGTCAACGTCGCCCGCGCGTGTGAACTGACCGGGATCACCCCCCTCGTCCGGCTCGGTTCGCGCGACCCTAAACTCGTTCTGCAATATATGGATTCTGGATTCATGGGGGTGATGATGCCCGGACTCGACACCCTCGCGGACGTGAAAATGCTGATCGAGGCGATCAAATACCCCCCAACCGGACGCCGCGGGCTCGGCCCCGTGCGGGCGGCGGATTACCATCTCACCTCCCACCCCCAGGGCGATTACGTGTCCCAGGCCAACGCCCAAACCATGGTCATCCCCCAATTTGAGTCCCCCGCCCTGCTGACCATCCTGCCCGACATCGTCGCCCTGCCCGAAGTGGACGTGGTCATGATCGGCCCCCGCGACCTCTCGTTGGTGATGGGCTTCCCCGACGGCCCCAACCACCCCGAAGTCCAACAAGTGATCGACAAGGCCATCGGCATCATCACCCGCGCGGGCAAAACCGCTGGCCTCACTGCCGCCACCCGCGCCGACGCCGAAAAACAAATCCACCGCGGGGCCACCTTCATCCTCGCCAGTTATCCCACCCTCGTTTCCCAGGCCTCAAAAGCATTTTTACCCACCACCCATTAACTATTCACCATTCATCAATCACAAGTGACCATTAATCCCCCCCTCCTCATCGCTGGCGCTGGCCCCGTCGGCCTCTCGCTCGCCCTGGCCCTCGCCCGCCAACATCTCCCTGTCGAAATCTTCGAGGCTGATCCCGAACTCAACACCGAGATTCGCGCTTCGACGTTTCACCCGCGCACGCTCGAAATGTTCGCCGAGTGGGGCGTGGTGGACGAATTTCTCGCGCAAGGTCATCGGGTGGACCGCCTGCAATACTGGGAACGCGCCCCGCGCCGCCTCATCGCCGAATTTGACTACGCGCTCATCGCCAACGACACACCGTACCCTTTCCGCTTGCAATGCCCCCAACACCTTGCCACCCGCATCCTCAAACCCGCCGTGGAAGCCGCGGGCGGCAAAGTCCACATGGCACACCGTCTGGTTGACCTTACACATCACGAAACCCACATCACTGCCACTTTTGAAACCCCCAACGGCCTTGTCCACCGCGACGCCGCCTACTTTATCGGCACAGATGGCTCCCGGAGCACCACCCGCCACTTGCTCGGCCTGAGTTTTGAAGGCATGACCTACGAAGATCGGTTTCTCCTCATCGGCACCAATCCCGGCGCCAGCGCCTGCGACAATGAAGCCCCCAAGGCGAGCGTCGCCGCCTCGTCTGGCAGGCTCAGCGACAGGCTATGATCCTCAGAATGCAAAACGCTCACTCCATCGATGGGGTTGAACTCGCCGCGCGCATCAGGCAATGGGGGCGGGAGCTGGGATT
>JABWBV010000182.1 GCA_013359445.1 Anaerolineales bacterium
CTACCGTCACCAATACCCCCACGGTGACCCCCACCCCCACGCACACCTCCGGCCCAGGTCCATTGTTGTGGATCAACCCGCCAACCTCCACCGTTACAGGCATTGGCGCGACACGAACCATCATCGTTACCACCTCAAACATCACCGATGTCTTCGGCATCGAAATTACGATGAGCTACTCGCCCACCATCCTCACGGTCATTGACGCAAACACCGCCATGGTTGGGACACAAGTCATCCCGGGACCTTGCCCTCAGGCGAGTTTTGTCGTTACGAATGCGGTAAGCCTGGTCAATGGCATCATTGAATATCGTGTTTCGCAGACTTTGCCAACCCCCCCTTGTAACGGTGGCATCGTATTGTATGTTGTTTTTGAATGTGTCGGGCTTGGAACCAGCCCTCTCAGCGTGGATGACGTGCTGATAGCGGCCATCGATTATGAAATTGAACACACTGTCCAAGATGGAGTGATTACCTGTCAACCATGATTTCTAATTTTTTTAATTTTCGCTCAGTATCCACTTACCAGCGCTCCATGCGCTTATTTATGTTGCCGTTCCTGTTGGGAACCCTGATTTTGGTCATCATCCCTGCCTTTGCAACCTTGATCCTGGCTTTTACAGAATATAAAGCGATTGGCATCCCCGTATTTAACGGCTTTAATAATTTTCGTAAATTGATAGACTCCTCTTACGTGCGTCTGTCTGTCTATAATACGTTGTTCTTTTTGGTCTTGGCTGTGCCTACACGCGTCATTGGCGCGCTTTTTCTGGCGATGCTCCTGCAACGGAAAGGCCGTTTGTTTGGTTTTTTCCGTGCGGCGGTTTACCTCCCTACGGTGATTCCCGAAGTCGCCTATGCCCTGATCTGGTTGTGGATTTTGAACCCCCTCTATGGTCCGATCAACCTTTTGCTAATGGCGATGGGCCTGCCCGCCCCCCCCTGGCTGGCTGATCCCAATCTGGCGCGGGTATCGATTGCCCTGGTCTTGAGTTTTCAGATCGGAGAAGGATTTGTCATCTTATTTGCCGGATTACAGCAAATTCCCCGCTCCCTTTACGAGGCCGCGCGGGTGGATGGGGCCAATGCCTGGCAATCTTTCTGGCAGATTACCTTGCCCCTGTTAATGCCCTGGCTTTTATTGTTGACCTTTCGGGATATTCTGGTGAGTTTACAAAATTCGTTTACCCCTTCTTTTGTGATGACCTACGGGGGGCCATATTAAGCGACGATCTTTGCCCCCTTATTGATTTATGAATTGTCCTTTGACTTTTTTGACTTTGGGATGGCCTCCGCTTTTTTGCTGTTGCTGTATCTCGCCATCATCATTGTTGTTCTGAGCATTTTTAATCTGGTCGGACAGGGGGCAGAAAGTGAATAAATTGTTGGTTCGCATTAAATCCGCTCTGCACATGATCGTCGCCTTCACAGTGGCGCTCATCTTTATTTTGCCCCTGTACTGGGCCTTCATCCTTTCTTTAGGTGAGCCAGGTGCTCCCATCGACACCATTCAGTGGTGGCCCACCGCGTTTAATTTCGGCAACTTTAGCAGAATTTTCACCATCGTCCCCATGCAACGCTACCTGATCAATTCGTTGTTGGTGGTCTCTGCCGCGGTGCCCATTACTTTGTTTTTTGCCTCGTTGGCCGGGTTTGGCCTGTCCCAACTCCCAGCCTTTCTGCGCTCGCAAATGGTTCAATTGACCCTGGTTTTGTTATTGATCCCCTCCGCCGCGGTTTGGCTTTTTCGGTATCAAATTTTGAACTGGCTCGGCCTGTTGGATTCACTCTGGGCCTTGATCATCCCCTCCTTCGCGGCTAGTAACCCGTTGTTCGTTTTGCTCTTTTATTGGGCTTTCCGGCGTATTCCCAACGACATGTACGAAGCCGCCCGGCTGGATGCCGCGAATGCCTGGACGATCTGGAGCCAGCTTGCCATGCCGCTCGTTCACCCCACCTCCGTTGGGGTCATCGTCCTCACCTTTATCATGTACTGGAGCGATTTTGTTGGCCCGGTCTTGTACATTTTTAACCCACAATTCTATACCCTTCCGGTAGGGATGCAATTGGTTAATCAATTGGGAAATGAAAACTACGCTTTAATTATGGCGGCGGCAGTCTTCATGACCGGGCCGGTTTTAATCATGTTCTTCATCTTACAACGCTTCTTCCTCACCGATTTGTCACTCGCAAACCTGTTTGAAAAGAATTAATGGGCCAGGAAAACGCCAGTTCAGGATAAGCTCCCGTCCTTCCGTTGGAAGGGAGCAATCTCGTCCGATAACTTACGCAGGACCCGTTTCCCGGTTTGGGTCGCGCTCCCCAGATTCATGTTCGCTTGGGGTAATTACGGTAGAATCATCACTGACATCCAAAATGTAAGTGCTCACTTGCGTAGTAGATTCCGAAAACAAGGAATCGATCCTTGTTACGAGACAACCTCCATCAAGGGTGAGTAACTGCTCCAATATTGAGGTACGCATGAACAAAAAACATCTCTTCCTATCCCTAACCCTTTTGGGCGGCCTGATTCTCACGATTGCTTTCGCATTTAGCGCGGCGCAGGCTGGTACCACCATTCTTTCTCTAACGCCTGCCAACATCACGCTTGGCCCCGACGAGATTGTTTCCATGACCGTTCAATTGGAAAGCGAACCCCTCGTCTCAGGTGCCAGCCTTTATCTCACCTATGACCCATCGGTTTTGCTCGTTCTCGATGCCGATCCCCTCACGGATACCGTTCAAATCTATCCCGGCACCTGCCCTGAGCCGGAATTTGTCATCGAAAACACAACCAACGTCCTTAGCGGCACCATTCACTACTCGGTGGTTGATCTTGGCCTCGATGCGGGGTGTAACTCCGGTGAGGTTGCCACCATCGAATTTCAATGCGTAGGCTTGGGGGTAAGTGAGGTCGCCTTTGCCCCCGAAACCCAACTTTCCGATCCCGAAGGGATGACAGTCACCCTGACCGCCCAAAACACCACCATCACCTGCCAGGATGTGACCTCCACGCCTAGCCCCACGCCAACCGCTTCGGCCACGGCCACCCCGCAGGGCCTCTTCCTCCCACTCCTCAGCAAAGACTTAACCCCAACCCCCACCCCCACCGTCACCCCTCCCCCCTGGACAATCGTCTTAAACGAGACTTTTGAGGGCGAATTCCCCGGCGCATGGCAACTCTCCTCAAACACCGGCAACGATTACAAATGGGGCAAACGCGATTGCCGACCTCATGACGGCACATACAGCGCCTGGATCATGGGTGGTGGCAACGACGGGAGTGCCTCCTCCTGCTTCAACGAATACCCCGAATCCTACGAAACCTGGATGGTCTATGGCCCCTTTAGCCTGGAAGGGATGACCGAGGCCATAATGAGTTTTCAAATGTGGACGAGTTCCGAATTAGGCTGGGACTACACCTGTTTTTCAGCGTCTGGCACCGGCGGCTTTGATATCGATAACTACGAAGGTTGGTGTTTGTCCGGGGACTCCTCCGGCATTACGGGCAATGTCAATGGTTGGCTCAACTACGCCCTCGACCTGTCCGATATTTATGCCAACGGCACGGTCAGTTTCTTGGGTGACCCAACCGTCTATGTCGCCTTCCTATTTTTTAGCGACGATCTCTATTCCTACGCAGAAGGTGGGTACATCGACGACGTGCTTGTTCAGAAATGTGCCGGTTCATGTCCCTCTCCGTTCACCGCACTCCAACTCTCAACCACGGATTTCCTGAATCCCCTGCCAGATATCCTCTCTGCCTCTCAAACGCGATAACCCCTCTCCCGAAAACACCAGGCCAACTCGCCGGGTGTTTTTTTTCGGGGATTCTCCAAATATATCTAAACGGTTAGTAACTACTCAGGCCAGACCCTAAAGGTTTTGTTTGCAAGAGACGATCCTGTAAAAAGGTGCGCCATTTGCAAATGAGTTCCCGAATTCATCGAGAAAAACCTTTAGGGTCTGAGTAGTTTCAACGGTTACATTCTTGTAATCCGTATTTCGCTCAGGTTGATCTTTTCTGTCCCAGGCTGATATGCGCGTTTTCCCAAAACCTTCGGTACGCCTGTGTTTCCTCCAACAGCCTTCGTAACGCCGCCTCTGTTCCCGCAGAAACCGCGCCCAACCCTCCTCCCGCCTCTAACTTTTTCTCCTCATTCCTCACAAACAACTCCTTTTCGATCAGCCATTCCACCCCTTTTTGCACCGTTTCCTCCCGTTGCCCGGTGGCGGCGGCCAAACGCGCCAGTTCCACCTGCCCCTCCTGGGTTCGTACAGCAAACTTCAGCAGACCCGCCAATCGTCTCAAAAATTCTTCAGCCCGATCAACCTCCGCCCCTCGCGCAAAAACATACACCTTCTCTGGGGCCACCCTCGAAAAAACCGCCTCCCACTCACGTGGCCCGGGCGGATTTGTCCACACAGCCAACTCCTCTGCAGGCACCAACCCCCACCGGTCAACCCCCTGTACTTCCGCCCGCGCCTCCCCCTCGGCCCAAACCTGTACCCCTCTCGCCTGTAACGCTTGCAAAACCCCCAACGGATTTACCTCATTCCGACAATCTACCCGCTCCACCTGGCTCACGCGGGGGGCCGGAACCTCAAGCATTTCTCTTTCGCCAGCCCGCGCCTCCACCCACTCGATCTGCAACTGCCGTTCCCCACGATAGTCACTCGCTCGAACCGTATACGCCAGGTCAAACCGCCCCTCCGGCAAAGGATTATCCGCCCCATTCCACCAAAACACTTTCTGTACCTCCCCTGCCTCATCCTCCACAAACACCTGCATATGCTCCTTCGTCCGCCCCATGATCGTTGAACTTTTGACCTTCAAATTCCGTGTCGCCAACGTCAACGCTGGATTCCCTGCCCCAAACGGGGCCAGCCGCCCGATCTCCTCAACCAACCCCAACGACAAATCCGCTAACGGCAAAAACGCATCAATTCGCAACGGCTCCCTCACCGCTCCGCCCCGCAACAGTTCCACACCCGTGGACAATGCTCGCCGAAAAGCCGGAATCCGATCTGCCTCCAACGAAACCCCCGCCGCCATCGGATGCCCCCCGAACGTAAACAACATCCCCTTCTGTGCGGCAATCGCCTCCGTGATATTCACCCCCTCCACCGACCGCGCCGACCCCCGCGCAATCCCCTCCCCCGTCAACACCACCGCCGGACGATGAAACCGCTCCGCCAATCGCCCCGCCACAATCCCAATCACCCCCGCCTCCCACGTGGGATGATGCACCACCAACGCCGCAAAATCCAACAGACTGGGATCTTGCTCGATCTGGGCGAGCGCCCCCTGATAAATCTGCGACGTGAGCAACTTTCGCTCCGCATTCAAACTCTCCAACTGTTGCGCCACCACCCGCGCCACCGCCAAATCTTTCGTCATCAAAAACTCCACAATCGGATTCGCATCCCCCAACCGCCCCAACGCATTCAACCGTGGCCCAAGCGCAAACCCAATATGCGCCTCAGAAACCTGCCCTTGTTTCAATTCCGCCAACTCAAACATCATCTGCAACCCCAACCGCTCCGTATTCCGCAACCGCTCCAACCCTTTTTGAAGCAAATACCGCGTATCCGCCCGTTGAACTGCCACATCCGCCACAATCCCCATCGCCACCAGATCAAGTAAATCTTCCGCCTCCCCCGCCCGCCCCGCGCGGCGGTAGAGTTCCTCCGCCAGTTTGTACGCCACGCCCACCCCCGGCAGGTTCCGAAGCGGATGATCGGGGTCTAGCATTTGGGGGTTCACGAGCGTGAGGGCCGTGGGAAGGATTTCGGGGAGGGTGTGATGATCGGTCACGATCACCTCCACTCCCCGGCTTTGTGCGTAAGCAATCGCCTCGTTTTCTGCAATCCCTGTATCACACGTCAAAATGATCTGCACCCCCGCGTCGATCACCTCTTTCACCACCTCCACCTTCATCCCATGCGATTCCCGCCCCCGCACGGGGATGTGGTACCGCACGTTCGCCCCCAACCCGCGCAAGGTGGAAACCAGCAGGGTTGTGGACGTTTGCCCATCCACGTCAAAATCTCCCCACACGCAAATCGCCTCGTTGTTGCGCGTAGCCAAAGTTATTCTATCGGCGGCAAGCGACAAATTGGGTAAATCAGACGCTGGCGCGGGACGATAGAGGCGTGGGTCGAGAAAGCTCCCCGCCTCGGTCGGCGAGGTGATCCCGCGCTGGGCGAGCACCTTCGCGATGAGGGGATGGCCTCCGATGTAGGTGTGCAGTTCGGCGGGGGGAGGGGAGTCGGTGGGTTCGAGCCAGAGAGACATAAAAAAAATTGTCCGCAGAGAGCACAGAAACCACAAAAATTTTCTGTGGTTTCTATGCCCTCTGCGGACCAGGTCTAAAATTCGATTTCCGCGATTTGTTCGAGGGTGAAATCGAGCGCGGTCGGTTCGTCGAGGTCCGTGTCCCAGTCATCCAGGTCGCCCGCGCGGGTGCCGCGGTCGCAGAGGGAGCGGTAGGGGCAGTAGGCGCACCGCTTTTCGTCGGGAGTGAGGGGGAACGAGAGGGGACCGAGGGTTTGTCGGTTGTACTCACCCGCAATTTCGGCGATCAGGGTCGAGAGGTATTCGTGATCGGCGCGGTATTGGGCGGAGGTATAGGGAAAATGATAGGGTTGGTCCGGGTGTTCGGCGAACCAGTAGATCATTTCCACTTGTTCGGGCTGAAAGGGCGTGCCGCCGTTCAGGTGTGCGCCTGCCGCGACGAGGAGGTAACGGTAAACGCGGGTTTGCAGGCGGTTGAGCAAGGTGTCGCGCCTGGGGCGTTTTGCACCGGGTTGGGAGGTTTTCCAATCCACAATTACGGCTCGACCAGGGGCCACCGCGAGGAGGTCGTACTTTGCCAGGATACGTGATCCTGTTAAGGAGGCGGTCAGCACGGTTTCGGTGAGGCGTTTGGCGGGGAGGTTCGCCGGGGCGTGGGCAAGGTAGTTTTCCCACCAACGCGTGAGGTCGAGGTCGGTGACGAGGCGGGTGAGGCGTTCGACGGGGAGGCCGAGTTGGTGTTGTTGGACGAGTTGGTGGAATTGCGCCCCAAGGTGCATGTACCGTTCGTGAATGAGCGCGGGTTCACTTTCGAGCGCGGGCCAGACGAGGCGATCCAGGTAGCGGAGTTGGAACCGGCGTTTGCAGTCGGTGTAGTCCTGGAGAGAGGATTGGGTGAGGCGGAGGTCGGGGGGGAGGGGCATTATTGACGCAAAGTCTCAAAGGGACCACACGCCTAACAGGGCGGAGGTGGCTAGATAATCAATATTAGTAGATCGAAATCAAACGTTTATAGAGTGCCCTTCAGCGCATTTTCCTGGGGCTTAAGCCCCTACTACCAACCACATTTCGATCTGATCTGAAAACAGGCAGTAAGGCGAAATTAATTTCGCCCTACTGCGTTGATTTTCATACCTGGTGGTGAAAATTTATTTTCATGGGGGCTACTGAAGTATTGATGTGTAGTTAGTCAAAATAATATTGTTAGATTTGGAGCAAGCTTAATTATACAAACAAACGAACTCAAATTCATGCTTTCAAAATGATGATCCCGAAAGATATTAGTATAAGAATTGCTGAGATGACTTGTAATATATAACCAAGAAGGCGGTTTTGTTCTGAATTGTTTTCATTTCCCAATAGATTGATTGCTAGCACTGATGAAGGGAATGATATTAGAGCTAAAGGAATTACCCATTTCAAAGGAAAAGTTTGTTCATAAAGTAAAAGCCAGAATACAATCAGAATAAAGATTTGAATACGGCAAAAATTACTAAAATCTTTCCATTCTTGTTTATCTTTTTCTCCAACGAGATAGGCATAGCCAATGAAAATCCAGATCGGCATTGTAACTGGGGCAGTGATCTGAGCAGTACACCCAGTTAACATAAACAACATCAAAAAAATTTCCATTATGGTGCGTTATTTGCTGATACTCTAGAGAATTTAGCCTTAAGGAAATGAATGAGCAACTGGAAAAGAGGCGGGCATTCGGCGTAGGTGGTGAGGATGCGGTGGGTGCTGGATTGCATGGTTCTGAGGTTTGATGATTATCGAGTGATGATCGGAATATAGACAGGCCAATACCGCTCGACTGCCCCGACATCGCACGCGGGACCGAAGGGGCGGGGGTTGCCGAGTTGGTCTGTGGCAGGGCAGGTGAGGCCGTAGTCAATCGCGGGGCTGTTGAGGGTGGGGTAGTAGACGTGTTCGGGGACGGTCCACACACCGAGGAGGGCAGGGGTAGCGAAAAGGTCGCCGGAGACGCCGGGGTTGGGCACACAACTGTTGTCACTCATAATATTGCGCCCGGCGGAGGTCATGGAGGGACCATCACAATTCAGGCTGGGTCCGACACCCGCCTCGTCGAGACTGCCGGTGAAGATGGTGTTGCCGACGGTGGTGGAGCCGCCAAAGTTGTAAACGGCCGCGGCGGTGTCTGCCCGGTTTTCGTTGAAGGTGAGATTGGTCATGGTGAGGGCGCCATTGCTTTTGTAGATGCCGCCACCCTGATTGGCCTGGTTGTTGGAGAAGGTGAGGTTTTCGAGGTTCGTGGTCCCGCCCTGGATGAGCATCGCGCCACCCACGCCGGGGACGGTGTGACTGCGGAACGCGGAGGTATCGATGGTCAAAGAGCCGCTGATTTGGGTGATGCCGCCCCCGCCGAGGGCTTGATTGTTGATGAAGTAGGTGTTGTGAACAGTGATGGTGCCGCTATTATTGTAAATGCCTCCGCCATTCCCGTTGGTGCTGTTGCTTCCGAGGTTGGAACCGTTGATGGTCAGGTTTCCTTCATTGTAAATGGCTCCCCCGTTGGTAGAAGCGTGGTTGCTGATGAAAAATCCGCCGTTGATGGTGGCGCTGGCTTGATCATCGACAAAGATCGCCCCGCCTAATCCCGCTTCTCCATATTGAAGGGTGAGATCATTGAGGGTGAGGTTGCCCGTGCCGTAAACGAAGAAAATTTGGCGGAGGTGGTCGCCGCTCAGGGCGATTTTACCGTCTCCGTTGATGATAACGGTTTCGTTGGTGGCGTTGGTGTTGACGACGATTTCGACAACGTCGGGGCCACAGTTGAAGTTAATGGTGCCGCCGAGGGAGACCGCGCCGCTGAGAGCGTTGGCGGCGTCCTGAGTCTGGCAACTGGCCGCGGTGCCGTCGCCGATGGTGGTGTCTTGCGGGGTGGCGTGCGCGCGGGGGAGGGAGAAGGTGAGGAGGAGTGAGAGGATGATGAGGGGGAATAATTTCTTGTACATGGTGGGTTTCCTGTTGAGGGTTCGGTATGGGCGAGACGGGCGGGAAAGACGTTTCTCTTGCAAAACGGAGAAAAATCCCGCCCGTCTCGCCCATACAACTTACCTGAAAGACTTGTGATTTCCCTTTTATTGTACCGTATCGCGGTAGGCCATCAAAGCGGTGAGGGGAAGCGCGGGGGAAGCGTCCCCTGTGCGGCCCGTGTTCCAGGTGATGATGAGTTCTTTTTTGGCGCGGGTGATGCCGACGTAGAGGAGGCGGAGGCGTTCGGCGGCGTAGTCGAGGCGGGATTGTTCGGTGGCGCGACCGGGTTCGTACCAGTCAAGTTGTTCGGGGGTGTGGAGGTGGTTGAGTTGTTCGAGGGTTTCCGCTTGCAGGTCGAGGCGGTCGCGGATGAACCATTTTTCGGAGATGTAGCGGTCGTAGGCCTGGGCGGAGGGGAAGTCGTAGTTGTTGACGGACATGAGGTAGACGCGGTCCCATTCCAGGCCTTTGGCTTTGTGCAGGGTGGTGATGACGGGTTTGCCTTTGTACGCTTCGGGGTCGAAGCCGGTGTCGTCGCTGGAGAAGCCGATGAAACGGCGTTCGTTTTTGGCGACGGTGGCGAGTTCGTCGGTGAGTTGAGGGAGGCGCCAGTGGGTGTTGGTGAGGGTAGCGCGTTTGAGGACGAGGGCGAGTTTATGGCAGAGGGCGAGTTCGGCGGGGTCGTGGAAGAGGTCTTGGGCGATGGTGAGGATGAGTTGGTCGACGGGGAGGATGGTGGCTTCTTGCCAGCGGCGGGCGAGGATGCGGAATTCGGTAAGCAGGGGGTGGATGTCGGCGTCCTCCTCATTCCATTCGAGGGTGTCCAACCAGTCTTCGCCGGGGGTGGGCCAGAGGTAGGTTTCGACGTGCGTGCATTTTTTGAGGAGTTCGACGGCTTTTTCGAGGTGGGGACGCCAGTAGTCGTCTTCGCGGTCGGCGCGCCGCCAGACGCGGTAGACAGTGGCGAGTTTGCGCGGGGATTTGGGGTCGGAGAGGGCTTGCAGAACGTTGCCAAGCGCACCCGCGGTGAGACGGGTGGCGTTGGAGCTACGGAGGATTTCGGTGAATTCGATGTGGCGACGACGGAGTTCTTCGGCGAGGGCAAAGCCGCGGGTGTTGCGGGGGACGAGGATGGCGACGGTTTTGTCTGCGTTGTCGGGGAGCCAGCGGGCGAGGGAGTCGGCGATGGCTTTGATTTCGGCGTCGGGAGCGTATTTGTTGCGGGCGAAGTGGAGGTTGGTGAGTTTGTCGGCGGGGTTGGGTTGGGGGTCCCCCGGTGGGGTGGGTTGGATGTAGGGGGGGGCCAGTGCCCCGCGTAAATCCGGGAGGGGATGATCGGTCATGGTCCATTCGATCAGGCGGTTCGCGAGGGCGATGATCGAGCACACAATGATGGGATACATCAACACGCCGCCTTCTTGGATGATGTTCATCATGCGGCCGAGAATGGGGTCGTTCACGGATGTAATGCCTCCAACCTGAAGTGGTTTTCACCGGACAGCGCGCAGCGCGCATCGTGCCGCGGGGTCTACTCGTCTCCGCGGCAATTTCGCCCGGCAGATCCGGGAATCAGTGTGTCACCAGCGTCGATGGAACCGGATTTGGGAATCTGGATTTTCAAATCTTTTCGTGGGCAGGGGTATGCCAGTGAAGCTGTTAAACTGGCGGTGACTTATCTTTTTGAGCATTCAGATCTGGATTACATTGTGATTGGTATTTATGAACACAATGTGATCAGCCGTCGGTTGTTTGAGAAATTGGGATTTCAACGCGCGCCGCAATTGGATGAAACGGAGCCAGATGCATTTGGTGAGGGAGAGATTGTGCAGATAGGGTGCGCGAATGGCAATTGTTGATTGATGAGGTGATGGATCTGGTGGATAAACACGGGGCGGGATTTGATATCAGACCGTTCAGAGCACAGTTATTCAAAAAACGGCAGGTTTGGGCTGTTGTCCCTGAAGCCTGATGGGCTGGAGATAAGTATGTCAATGATAGATGCGATCCCAGTAAGATTTGCCCATGTAGATGATATGGGTTGGTGTATGCACACATTAACGGTGACATCTGACGCGGTCATGAAACGCAAAATTGATTTCAAAGAAATTATCGTTGCCGAAATGAAAGAAAATCTGGTTGGCGTGCTTGAGTTGATGTATATGTGGCAGGGGCATAAAGGATGTGTGCCTTATATCAGCAGCATAATGGTATTAAATCCGTATCGGCG